>JAGVYJ010000009.1 GCA_018303315.1 Candidatus Woesearchaeota archaeon
GAGCAGGGAGTATATTGCAATGACGGCAATGACGAAAGTCAGCTGGATGCTGCCTGTTAACTTGTATACTGGTTCCATGGCCACGAAGAGTGCAGGCGGGTAAAAGCGGAATACATCTACGCCGTGATACCAGTTGGGGGCGATGCCAAAGCCGTACTGGTCGAGGAAATAAAGCCTTCCCATGTGGGAGGTGTAATCCATCCCTGTGACATGGAGCGGGAATACTGCAGCCATGTTCAGGAAGCTTGCGAACATGAAAGCTGCTAGCAATGCCAGAAGAAGTGAAGGGATGTAAAAATACCTTGCAGGGATTGTGGAAGCCATGAGCCCGGGCTTGCTTTGTTATTTAAAAAAGTTTTCTAGAAATCGTACCTGCCAAGCCAGTTCTTGACAATCACGCCGAGCACTTCAAAACCATAAGTTACCGGGTTAAGGTGGGATTTCTCCTCGGCATACCTGGTCGGGATTGGTATTTCCTTTATCCTCAGCTTCTTCTTGCTTCCCACAAGAATCATCTGACCATCGAAATGATATGTGTCATTAAGCCTGTGGAAAGGTATTGTGGTAAGGGCCTTTCTCGAGTAAGCTATGTAGCCGGTATGGTATTCTGAGATGTTGAGGCCGAAAGACAGGTTCTCCAGCGCTGTCAGGAAACGGTTGCCAAGATACTTGTACAAAGGCATGCCGCCCCCGAGGGCCTTTTTGCCAAGGATTCTTGAGCCTGTCACAATGTCTGCCTCGCCTGAAGCTATTGGCCTTATCATCTCCTGCAGGAGCTCCGGCGGATACTGGCCGTCGGAATGCAGCAGCACAGCGACATCTGCCTCTGCCTTTACCGCGGCAGAGAACCCTGTTTTCTGGGCGGCACCGTAGCCCTTGTTCCTCGGGTGGACTATCAGCTTTATGTTCCTGTACTTTTTCCTGAGCTTATTGATAACCTCAAGGGTGTTGTCCGTGCTCCCATCTTCAACGACAATAATTTTTGCTGTTCTTATAACCCGCCTTGGTATTCTTTCAAAAACCGAAGATATTGTGCTGGCTGCCCTGTAAGCCGGCATAACAATGTATACCTTTTTGCCTGCCATCCGGTTGCGAGAGACCGGAGAGCATTATAAAAATTTATCGCTAAGGCCTGGCAAGAGAAAACAATTAAAAACACCACGGCTTTAGTCAGGGCAATGGCTGAGAATTTCAAAGTTACCCCCTGGGAAGTGAAGGGAAAAGTCGATTATGACCAGCTTGTGAAGCAATTTGGGACAAGACACCTGACTCCGCAGCTGCTGGAGAGGCTGGAAAAGCATTCAGGAAAGCTTCACTTCATGCTCAGAAGGAAAATATTTTTTTCCCACAGGGACCTTGACTGGCTGCTGGACAGGTATGAGAAAGGGGAGAAGTTCGTTCTCTACACCGGGAGAGGTCCTTCCGGAGACACTCACATGGGGCATCTTCTTCCATGGGTACTTACCAAATGGCTGCAGGACAAGTTCGATGCGGAGCTTTATTTCCAGCTTACCGATGACGAGAAATTCCTTAATTCAGGGAAGCTTGGCATGGAAGATACCCACCGGCTTTCCTACGAAAATGCGCTTGATGTGATTGCCATGGGCTTTGACCCAAAAAAAACCTTCATTTTCTCCAACCAGGATTATGGAAAGACAATGTACAATCTTGCTCTCAAGACAGCAAAGCTCACTACCTTCTCAACAGCCAAGGCTGTATTCGGATTTGACAACTCAACAAACATAGGGATGGTATTCTTTCCTGCTGTGCAGGCAGCGCCATGCTTCCTGCCGACAGAGCTGAAAGGGAAAAACACGCCTGTGCTCATCCCGGCAGCCATAGACCAGGACCCATACTGGAGGATAACAAGGGACGCTGCTGCCAGGCTGGGCTATTACAAGCCTGCAGCCATCCACACAAGGTTTTTGCCGGGGCTCCAGGGGCCTGACGCAAAAATGTCTTCATCGGTACCAGACTCTGCAATATTCACCACTGATACGCCGGAAGCAGCAAGGAAGAAGATAATGAAATCCTTTTCCGGCGGCGCAGCAACTCTCGCCGAGCACAAGAAGCACGGCGGGAACCCTGATACCGATACAAGCTGCCAGTACCTGTACCAGATGTTCGAGGAAGATGACGGCAAAGTGAAGGAAATATTCGAGCAGTATAGGTCAGGCGCCCTCGGCTCTGGCGAAGTGAAAAACATGCTTGCCGACAAAGTGGTTGCATTCCTCGTGGAGCACCAGCGGAAAAGGGAGCAGGCAAGGAAAAACCTGGACAAATTTATGCTTAAGGACTGATTATTTATTCCGGCTTACAAGCCTGGATGCAAATTCATTCAGCCGGTAATCGAGAAGAGTTCCCTTTCCTCCCCAAAGGAAAGTAATAGGGGAGGACGCTATCTTCCTGAAGGTGTCAATTATAAAAAAGCTGGAAAGTTCCCTCATGCCTTCCCTGTAAGCGTCAGAAGCCATCTGAAAAACAAAGGAGAAGTTTCCGGCAATCGGGAGCAGTGATGTTGCCAGGGCTGTCTTTGGAACACCCCGGGTAATTGCAGCGTAGCCCAACGTGTGAAGCCCCCTTAACAAAGGGCTTACACCATAAAATGCCAAGAGGGGGACCGCAACCCCCGCCTGCCAGTACATCTCATTGGCAACAAGCATTGAAGGGATTGCCACTTCCGTAACTTTGCTCAGACCCCAAACAGGGCCCATATGCCATGTCAACCCGCCAAATCTGGTTCTGAAATCGCCATTTTGCAGCGGACCAATGATTGATGTGGCATTTTCTTCACTGATAATTCCCTCCTGAACCCAGTCCTCAAGCCTGCCCTGAACATACTCGCTCCCCAGCTTCTGACCATAAGCAGGGCTGACCATTGTGCGCAAACTTCTGCCTGCAAATCTAAGCAACCTGGCAGCATTACTGATTAGCGTGTTAGACAGATAGCTGGCGGTTGCCTGCATTGCAGCGGCTGACATATACATATAGAGTCTTGCTTTTGAGTGATTAAGCACCTGGGCCTGCTCAGCAGTAATAATTTCCTTTTTCAAGAGATGATTTTATGTACTTGTCAGTTCTTGACATTGATTCCCAGGCAGACTGGGCCGCGTCTAATTCTTTTAAGTCCGATTCCAGCTCTGAGAATCTTTTGCTTCCTAAAAACCCTGCCAAATCATCAGCATTTTCATCCAGATAAGCCTGTAAAGCTGGTATATCCACGTCATCAAACGAGGGAAAACTCCTGAAATACCTCCAGAAGTCCCGCATATAGCTTGGTTTTGGAACAGGCATGACAGCCAGAGCCGGAACGCCAGACTCCAAATCGACCATGAACCACCTTTCCACCTCTTCATCCAGTTTTTTACCCCTGATAAAATTCGCAACTGACCTCGAATTTCTGTAATTGAGCTGCCAGTCTGACGCATTTATTTCGAGAAAATGTTCCCGCAGGGGCTCCATGACATTGCTGATAAGCTCCTCAAGGCCCCCATTTCCATCCTTGGAAAAGGGAGTTACAAATCTGGGCCCTTTGCCCTGAACATATTCCGTGACCAGATAATATGCCCTTGCCTCATCGTCAAATCCATAACCAATGGCATTGGCAACACCTATAGTGCCCCTGGTCCAGAAATAAACAAGAGAGCTAAACACCCTCCTTCGAAAGTAAGCAGTGCGGACAGCCTCTTCTGTCGCTATCAAGTCCAAAGGATTTCCGAAGATAATGGTATTTACAAGCTTAGGCAATCCCTCAGAGTGGGATACTTTCTTGACCACACAGGTTCCGGAACCTTTGACAGGAACCCTGTATACAATGGAAGAATAGCCCTTGCCAAGAAACTGCCGGCCTTCCTCATCCAGTTCCAAGCCGGCGAGTTCTGCAGATGCATGGAGTAAGGCACTCATTTTCCTACAGGGAATTGATGGCTGATTTAAAAAACTTCCTGAGATGACTCCCGACGATAAACGCTGCATGGGAAAAAATTGGCACGCGGAAGAAATACCGTGGAGATAAGGTGAGCAAATTTGTTAACTTGATGGGCGCAGATTCCCTTTTTCTCGTCGAAAACAAAAGTTTTTTAAAGCAAGTGCGGGTTTTCAAGGACTCGTGGTCGAATTAATCATTACTGAAAAACCGAAAACTGCCCTCAGGATTGCACAGAGCCTTGCAGATGGAAAGCCCGGAAAAAAGACGACAAAATCAGGCTCTTACTATGAATTGACGCACAACGGGAAGCAGATACTGGTAGGGGCTGCTGTGGGGCACCTTTTCAGTCTCAAGGAAAAGAATGGCAAGGGATGGACCTATCCTGTATTTGATGTGGAGTGGCTGCCTGCCTATGAAGTCGACAAAGGAAGCGCTTATACAAAGAAATACATCAGCGTGCTGAAAAGCGTCTGCAAGGAGGCTGATGAATTCACTGTTGCAACTGACTACGATGTGGAAGGCGAAGTAATAGGGCTTAATATTCTTAGGCACATATGCAAACAGAAGGACGGAAGCCGGATGAAGTTCTCTGCCCTGACAAAGCAGGACATAGTCAAGGCCTATGAAAAAAAGTCTGCTACACTCGACTGGGGGCAGGCAAATGCAGGGGAGACAAGGCACATCCTTGACTGGTATTACGGCATCAATGTTTCCCGGGCATTAACCACAGCAATAAAAAAGGGAGGCATGTTCAAGATACTGAGCTCAGGCAGGGTGCAGGGGCCTGCACTGAAGATAATTGTAGACAGGGAAAAGGAAATACAGGCATTCAGGCCTGAGCCGTTCTGGCAGCTTGAAATGAAAGGCACTGTAAGCAGCAGCCAGATAAGTGCCTGGCATGAGGCTGACAAATTCTGGAAAAAAGAAGATGCAGAGTCTATATTCCGGAAGCTGAAAGGCGTCAAACAGGCAGTGGTGCAGTCTGTAGAAAAAAGGGAAGTCAGGCAGAACCCTCCTGCACCGTTCGACCTTACAACACTCCAGACAGAGAACTACCGCGCAAACAGGACAAACCCGAGGCAGACATTGGAGATTGCGCAGGAACTATACACGTCAGGGTATATATCATACCCAAGAACATCTTCCCAGCAGCTTCCTGAGAGCATTGGCTTTGCAGATATCATGCAGCAATTGGGAAAACAGAAGATTTATTCTGAGCTGTGTGCGGTACTTCTCAAGACAAAGCTAGTGCCGAATAACGGCAAGAAAACAGATCCTGCCCACCCTGCAATTTACCCCACTGGGATAGCGCCGAGAAAGCTGGATGCCAGGGCTGCCAAGGTCTACGACCTCATAGTGAGGAGGTTCCTTGCAACCTTCGCGGAGCCGGCAGTCAGGGAAAGCGCCACTGTCAAGATTGATGCAGAACGGGAAATATTTGTTGCGAATGGCATCATAACAAAGGAGCCGGGATGGCACCGATACTACGGCCCTTTCGTGGGCGTGAAGGAAGAGCAGCTGCCGGAAATCGCACATGGAGACAAGGTTGATGTTGATGAATTCCTGATGCATGACAAGGAAACCCAGCCCCCAAACAGGTACAACCCCGCTTCCATAATAAAGGAGCTTGAAAAGAGGAATCTTGGCACAAAGGCAACCAGGGCGCAGATTGTAGACACGCTGTTTAACCGGGGATACCTCACAGGGAAAGCCATCGAGGCAACAAAGCTCGGCATCCAGACTGTTGAGACACTGGGCAAGCATGTGCCGAAAATTATCGACGAGGAATTGACACGACACTTTGAGATAGAGATGGATGAGATAAGGGATGACAAGAAGACAGGCAAAGAAGTGCTGGATGAAGCCAGGAATGTCATCACCGACATCATGGAGAATTTCAAGAAGGAAGAGAAAGATATAGGTGAGGAGCTCCTCCAGGCAACCAAGGAAGCAGAAACAATAGAAAATACGGTTGGGCCATGCCCTGTGTGCAGGGAAGGCACGCTTATGATAAAGAAAGGCAAGTTTGGGAAATTCATGGCGTGCTCCAGGTATCCTGACTGCGAAGCCACCTTCAAGCTGCCGAGCAACGGCCTGATTAGAACCACAAACTCAGAGGTGTGCGAGCAATGCAGCTATCCAAAAATCATTGTTATAAAGAAGGGGCGGCCGCCGCAGAAGATATGCATAAACCCGGAATGCCCGACGAAAAACGGCGATTCGGGCTTCATGGAAAAGGAAGGCCACGCATGCCCGAGATGCCGGGAAGGGACATTATCCCTGAAAAGAAGCGTCTATGGCCTTTTCCTTGCATGCAACCGATTTCCGAAGTGCAGGTATATTGAAGGGAATAAGAAAAAATAAAAATTTACAGAATACGACGGAGTATCAAATATTTTCTAATAAGATTTAATCAAAAAGTTGCTGTAAACATAAACTTTTTAAATAGAATTTACAAAAAGGATTATATAACAAAAAGCGAGGTTCGCCGAAATGAAGAAGAAATAAATCAACCGGAAATCACAATTTCAGCCTGGCGCGGCTCAGTGGAAGTTGTGTTTGTAAATATTAATTTTCCTTTAAATTCAAAAGCGCCCTGCAATATTGGTTCTTCGCAAGTTATGCGCCCAGTGAGTTGCTGATTTGCAAGGAGCGCAATTTGTTTTTCTCCAATATCGATTAGACTGCATCTTACCCCCGGGCAGCCCTCGAATCTTACTATCTGGCAAGAGTCAGACGCATCAGAATCCTCCAGCCTCACCAAAAGGATGTCCTCGCCAATATTGTTGCGGAAGGAAAAGTCAACCAGGCGCTGGTCTGCAGGGCCGGTTGCCGTGCAGTTATCCTGCCCTATGCTGCATGAGAGAGGCAAAGCATTGCCCGGGGAGGAAGAAGAAAGGAGCATGACCAGAAGCACGCTGATTACAGGTATGAGCAGGACCGCGGCCATTCCCAATGCAAGCTTTCGGGGGAAAGGCGTTTTCGGCGTGTCTCTGCCGGTAATCTGGAAAGCTTCGTCAATGACCTCTCCTGGGTAGCCATGCTGCGACAGGATTGTGCGAATCTGGGCCTCATTGAACCCCCTGCCGAGATTTTCGCGTATGTATGCCAGAAGCTCCTGCTGCACCATACCGCTTAAAGAGGGATATGTGTTATAAAAAGTTTGTTCAGCCGAACCAGGCGCCAAGCCCTGTCTGCTTCTCCTTGTCCTGGCCAAAGACCTCGTCCACGTGCCTCCGTGTGAGGTCAAGGGTCTGGCGCAGATATGGGGAAACATGATACTTGTTGGCGAGGCTTATGGCAGGCTCCAGATACTTCACGATGGAGCCGTGGGAAATTGTAAAGATCAGCTTTCCGTCACACTTGTCGCATCTCCCTATCAGCGGCGGCCTCCTGAATTTCCTGTTGCAGTTAACGCACCTGAACTGCTGGACAGAGAATTTCCTGAGGTTCCCTTTGATGTCCTTGATGAAGTGCTTCTCTATCACCAGCCTGGCCACTTCAGCCTGGTCAACAGCCCTTACCTTCTCGGCAATGGCCATCTGCCCTTTTAGCTTTTCCTCCATGGAAGGCAGTGTCTTGTAGGCAGAGCTGTTCAGGCCGATGTTTATGCCTGATAAAAGGTGGGTGTATCCATATCCCTCGTATTGCCTCTCGGTCCCCAGGTAATCTCCCATAAGAGGCACCTTAACTTCCCAGGGCAGCCTGTATTCGGCAGCCGCCCTATAGAGCTTAAGGGGGTATTGCCAGGAGACGTCAAACCTGAAAGCCAGGTCATCTACTTCTGACGGGATAAGGCGTGCTGTCAGCACAAGTGGAGCGTCCATTGTCCTCGCTCCCCTCTTGTTCGGCAGATACTGCCTCGAGAAATTCAGGAGCGAGTCCATAAGAAGCATCACGCAGGACTCATCTCCGTCTGCATCCCTTCTCATGGCAGCATGAAACAATGGGTGGGCGAGCATGCACTGCGTCTGCGAAAACCCTATGACCCTGCCAAGAATGCCTGCAGATGTGTGCGGGGCAAGCCCCACCACCAGGCAGCCTATTACATCGTCCTCTGTCTTAAGCGAGTAGAATGAGCGCTGGCCGTATAATTTGACAAGAAGCTCATCTATGAATTTGGAAATCTTGAATAGCGATACCTTTGCGCTTTCCTCTCCCAGCGAAGCGTTGCCGGGAAGCACGAGGTCCTGTGGCTTCAGCTCCAGCAGCTGTGTCTCATCAGCCAGCGGCTTCCCGTAG
>JAGVYJ010000010.1 GCA_018303315.1 Candidatus Woesearchaeota archaeon
TGTCTGAGAAATTCTTCTGCTCAGAACTGAAGGCATTAACCCTCTTCTTTATATCAGCCCTGGAAATCTGCCTGCTGACAAGGTAAGCTGTAGTGAGCTTGAACTGGACTTCTATAATACCCTTTTCTTCCAGGAAGTCTGCCCATTCCTCAATCAGATGCCTTGGCACATCAAGGACCTTGGCGGCATCATTGACAGATATACTTTTCTTTTCGCCAACCAGACTTACCAGCCTGTCCACGCCTGTAGTGATAGTGCCAAAATCCTCTGCCATACCACTATGCCCAAGCCCCACAGGATATAAAAAGGTTTCTAAGCTATTTCCTAGTCAGGAAAGCCAGGGCTGCCCTGCCGGATTCCCGGGAAAAGAGCCTTACGTTGAAATCTGCAGAGAACCACGACCGAAGTTCAGATTCTGCCGGCCGGTAGGAGCAGGCAAAGACAATCCTGTCGCCCGGATTCATCGGAGAACCTGAGAATTCCCCTGGAACCTGAAGTATGTCAGAGCCGTATTCAATCTGCCCAGTGGCAAAGTTGAACCTGGGATTAAACTCGAGTTCGTGGCTTTTGAAGCCCAGGCTTGCTATCGCTGCGTTAAGCCATTCCTTGATATGCGGATTTGTTCTGAGTGCTTCGATAACTGAGCTGATATTATCCGGCATTAACTCTGTTCCGAGCAAGGCTGCATCACTTTCTTTAACAGCAGCCCGGAACAAGGCTGTTATCTGCTCGATGGGATAATTCAGGTTGCCCAGCAGGAGATAGAAGTTATTTGGGTATTGTGCGGTTCTTATCCTTTTAAAGTCCAAATCAAAAAAATCCCAAACTGCTGCTTCGGAAGGAATTCCCTGCTGGCTTGATGACATTGCTGCATTTTCTGCAAATAAACGATTGGCATCAACTGGGATGTATCTCGCAGGCTTCCCGGCTAAGCCTGACAGTAAAATGCGCGCCTTGTTGCCGTCACCGCAGCCAAGGTCCACAATGTTGGCCGGCAAGGCAATTCCGGCTGAAATGGCAGAAGCATGGTGTTCCAGCAGCCTGTACTCATCACCATAATGACCCTCCGCATGGGGGGAGGAGTTCATAAACCTCAGCCAAAGCTCTGCCTGCGCATCTGTGCGCCAAAGCTCTTTTGGGCTGCGGACAATCCAAACAGAGCCATGTTGCATAAGCAAATCATCAATTGTCATGACTAAATAGTAGCGAACATCTAGGATATTAAAGTTTTTGTAAAATTTTAAGGCAAAAAAACATAATATTTATAAATAAAAGTAAATTTGCCTAAAATTATTCACAAAATGTCAGGCACATCACTAGACTTAAAGGACAGAAAGATATTATCCGAATTGGATTTCCGTGCAAGGGAGCCGAACTCCGCTATAGCGAAGCGGGTGGCCCTGAGCAAACAGGGGGTGGACTACAGAATAAGGCAGCTGGAGAGAAAGGGAATCATCGAGGGATATTATCCCATCATCAATTTAATCAAATTGGGATATGTGTATGGCAGGTTTTTCCTGAAGCTCCAGAACATTTCTAGGCAAAAGGAGGATGAAATACAAAAAGAGGTAATCGCGGACAGCCGCTTCAAATGGGTTCTCCACGCAGAAGGGGCCTACAACCTGCTGGTTGGTACCTGGGGAAAAAACCTGACTGAAGTAAAGGCTGCCTCGGAAAGCCTTATTGAAAACTATGGAATGTACATAAAGGAGAAGAAGGAATCGATAGGGATAAATATTGCACACTTTGAAAGCAGATACCTCCTCAATACAGCGCAAACCCTGCAAGTCGATGTGGGGGAAAGCCCTGTCGTGGAAATTGATGACACGGACAGAAAGATTCTCATTGCATTGGCAGAGGATGCGCGCATGCCCATGGTGCAGATAGCAATGAAAGCAAAGGTATCGCCAAGGGTTGCAGCAGCAAGGATAAAAAAACTCCGGAAAGAAAAAGTCGTCCTTGGCTACAGGCCGAATATCAACCATAATCTGCTTGGTTTTACTCACTATAAGCTTCTCTTTTATCTGTCAAATGTCAATGAGAAAGAGCTGCGAAAATTCAAGTCCTACCTGAAGCAGCTGCCCCAGGTGATGTACATTGTTGATGAGTTAGGGATATGCGACGTGGACATTGAGGTCATGCTTCCGGTGGAGCAAAGCCTGTTCGAGTTTGTTGACAAGATAAGGTTCGATTTCCCGAGCCTGATAAGAGACTACGAGCTGATTATTCTGAAAAAGACTTTGAAGATAAACTATCTGCCCTTCGACTAAGGCACAACCAGGCTTTGAACCTGGTATTTCTGGAGGTGGGCATCATCTATCCTCAGCCAGGACTCGAAGGTGTTGTTTATTTTGTTAAGCTGCAAGCCTGTGACATTGCTGAAGTAGAGGTAGTCGATTGAGCTGCGGACAAGTTCGTATGTAGGGATTTCCTGGGCCTGGAAGTCAGGGATGTAGACAAAGCTCTCAATGCCGTAAGGAGAGCCGGAGAAATTGCCCCCAAGCCGCATCAGGAAGCTTGGCGAGGAATTTGATGCTGCGTAAAGCCCGTAAAGGATGTGCTGCCGAAGGTTAGAAGTGTCAGTTCCCTGCACGTAATTCCCTTCATAGGGCGTCTGGTTTACAACCCTTGCCAGCCTGCCGAACGAGCCTACGCTGAATGAGACATCCTCAAAGCCGGTTATGTTAACAAGGGCAGTGCTCCTCTTCACCTGGCGCCAGGCGGCAAGGTTAGTGGCATCCCTGTACTCGGCCAGAACTGAAATATTAACCTCAACAAGCCACGGGTTTACCGGGTAAATCTGCACATCCTGCACCTGGAACTCTGCTGATATTCCAATCTTGTCAGCTTCCGAGCTTATTCTTGAAGCCCAGTCAGAGAAGCTTGAATCCTGCATCAAAGGCTGGGGATCGCCGAATAATGTGCCATCCAGGAACACCTCACGGAACTGCTCCTGGGTTGAATTAAGGTAAAGCCCTGTGGACGTGACATATTGAGTAAGCGAGACAACCCCGCGGAATCCTGCAATAAAAACGCCGCGCTGGATGTCATTGTCCACGGTCTGGATGAAGTTATTGATGCTCAGAACCCTGTTCTGCACCACAAAGCTGCCTGTGTCGGCAACCGGCGAAGAGCGGAACGCCAGGAGCACAGCGATGAGCGTGACAAGCAGCAGGCTTGCTGCCACGAAAAATATGCCTTTCCTGCCTACTTCCATACTCTCGCCTCTATAATGGTCGGCCCCCAGAGGCTGGGGACCTTTGACAGTGCAACAACAGAAGTGTCCAGCTGGAGGGCCTCGACACTCTGGCCAAGCACATCATGAAGCCGCTGTATTGCATCATCAATTGCCTGCTGTTTTGTCGGGAATGTATCGCCATAGCCTACCTGCGAAGGCACAAGAACCAGATACTGGAGCCTGGATTCATTAAGGATGAAGCAGTCTGTGCAGGATTCGGTCAGTGCAATCGTATTTATCCCGGGCACAACCTTGTTGGAGTCAAGGTAAACGTAGGAAGGCACGGCATTGGCAGAGGGCGAGACAAAGACATTATTTGAGTTGATGCTGACAGAGACATTCCTGCTGTCAAGCTCGGCAATGTGGGCAAATGCCTCAATGACCTCGGCATTTGAGAAGTCCCATGAGGAGGAAATCTGGTTATCGAGCAGGCCGGTGAAATTGTAGACAATTGAAACATCAATCTTCCCGAATTTAAGCTTGCTGCTGTCAACAATCCTGTACCAGTACTCAACATAGGAAGAGCCGGCCTGGTCTGCAGGCGGATCAGAGTATAGCTCAGTGCCTTCAGGGAGCTCAGCCGGGACAATTGCCCATATGCCGCTGTTGATGGACTGGCCCGAGCCTTCTGACTCGATGTTGTCCAGGTAGATGCGCTTTCTGACGGGATTTGCAGGGGTAAACTTGCCCTCGGCCTGATAGGTGAGCTCGAGCCTTCCGCCAGGATGCAGATGGGTGTGCCCGCCCTGGGAGTGCAGCCTGAGGAATATCTTGTTCCATCCGGGGACAAAGTTGTATGAGGGAACATTGAGGGTTTTGGTGTCAAATCCCTTCCAGGTGCTGGTTGTATTCTCATAAAGCCAGCCGTCGCAGGAGCCGCAGCTCCCTATGTCAACAGCCACGTTATTAATCTCGTACCTGTCATCATTCGATGTATCCCCATGAACTGCCACAGTTAATTTGGATGAGGTGATGCCTGTAAAATTAAGGAAAACCCACTTTGTTATGTACAGCTTTTTCCCGTTATCAAAGGCCCCGCCTTCCGTGTTCAGCGGAAACACATCAGTTGTGTTCTTTCTTATTTTGGTGGCGAATGTCCTTGCGTTGAAGCCTTCGGGCGTGGTGTTGCGCTGTATGCCTGACACAATAACCTTCGAAGATATCTGCCTTGTACCTGGGGAGTTGTTGTGCAGGAGCACTGGGTCGCCGTCGATGTAGAAGCCGAACCCAACATTCTTCGGTACCATGCCTGAAGTAATGTTGTCAAGCAGCTTCCCTGCAAGGTCTGTCCTGCCTTCCACCCAGAACTCAGCTGCCTGCTCGAAAACTGAGTTGCCAAGGTTTGTAATCGTGCCGTTGGCAATGAGCTCCTTCACATAGCCATTGTCTGCCTCGCCCACGCTCAGGGTTGAAAGCGAACGGGCCAAGTCTGTGGAAAGGAAGTCGGTCTGGCTGGCCTTTGCAGGGTTGGAGACATAAAGATTGGAGAAAAGCACGATGGAGCCCAGGAGTATGGCTGAGGCAAGCAGGGCATCAAGGGTGAAATAATATCCCTTCATGCCCATACTATCACCCCTGCCTTCACGAGTCTGCCATCCAGTATGCCCAGGCGCTCGAATTTTACCAAACTCCCTGCTGAAATATTGCTGATATCAAAATCCGGGCAGGTGCCTGCCATGATGTTTGGCATTCCGGCGACAATTTCATCCCGGATATTGTCAGGGCCCAGCACTGTATCGAAGTCGCTTAGGAAATAGTTGGTGCCCAGGCCGTAGGTCCATTTTGCAATTGAAATCTTTCCGTCAGAATAATTGGCGAGCACCTGGAAGGTGGGAGAGGAAACATTGCGTATGCCTGGCCTCTGATTGAACTCAAGGGTGGTGCCTTCGGGAAGGCCGAGAAGGGAATCTGACAGTATTATCGTGGCATTGTTATTTCCGTCGGGGGCATTGAAATCCACATTGAGCATGTCAATCTCAACATGCTCGCTGAATATGAAAGTGGTGCCGTGGCTGCTTGCATTCTCTATGATTGCTGCCTTTTGTGCGTCGCTCAGCGTGCCCCCGCTCTTAAGGTGGGGGTCTTCCATGACAATCGTTTCATACCTGGTGATGTTTGCATAGAACTGGTCGGCATCGTCCTTGTAATAGATGTCAGCGGAGTAATTGCCAACCAGCAGGTCCTTCAAAAAATCGTCAGCTGACTGGCTGTAGTAATATGCAAGCCGGTAGGAGGGTTTTACTGAATACTGCTCCGGAGCCACTATACACCTGGAGCCAAGGTCAAGGAGTTGGCCGTCAGCGGTCTGGAGATAGAACAGGAAGTCTTTTCTGACGCCGAAAAGCGACTTTGCCTTTTGGTAGGGAAGGGCAGTAAACTCCCTTAGCTTGGCCCTGTCCATTGCAGGGGTGCGGTTGGTAAGGCCTATCAATGCCACATTCCCTGAATTCCATTCCCGGGGAGAGCCTGACGAGAAAACAGACAGCTCAATGGTGTGCGCCTCTGAAACAAGGTCCTGCACGTCAATATCATCTGAGCGGTCAATATTGTCGAAGTACCTGAAGAAGGCAGCAAGCACCAGCAGGAAGACAGTGGCTGAAATTATAAAATCCAGTGTGAATGCCTGAGCTTTAGCCATTGAGAATCACTGCTGTGTCTGTTGTGTTGATGGTGTTGAGGCCGGGCCTTGGCTGTCCGGTAACCTCGCTCACAGGCATTACAAGTTCCATGTCATTGGCGCTTGCCACCAGCGTGGTGCCGTTGATGGTTATGGAGTATGGAACAGAACCAGCCAGGAGCACAGGAAGCTCGAAAGTTCTGGAATAGCCCGGCTCAACAGTGGCTGCCAGCTTGAGCTCCTCCCTTGCCTGCACTGCAATCTGGCGGAATAGCTCATAGTCGTGCTGGGAGCGCACGTTGGTTATCCTGGCGGAGAAAATCCCAACCACTATGAAGAACACCACAGCTGTGACTGCAAGGAAATACATGAACTCCATGGCTATCTGGGCGTTACGTTGAAGAGACATTGACACCGCTGCTGTGCGCCTCCACCTTTATGTACTGAATCCCGGGCCTGGAAAGAATCTGGCCGGAGAGGTTCACTGAGGAATCCACCACCACATCAGACGGCCCGGAAGATGTGTCAAATGTGAAGGTGATTTCCCGTTGGCCAATGTTGACAGATGACAGGCCCTCGGGCACGTAAACCTTGAGGGTTAAATAAGAGTTTTCGCCGAGGAAATAGACTGTCTCAGCTGCCTCAGCCACCTGCCTGCCAATCTGCAGGGCCTGATTGTTGTTGACATTCTGCTGGAGGTCCGCCTGGTAGGTGAAGAATATCCAGAGCAGCGGCATAACCATTAGTATAGAAAAGCCTATAATCAGGAGATACTCTGTGCTGACCTGGGCTCTTTGCATTGCTCACCTCTTCCGGAATTCTTGGCCAAATGCGTTATATAAAGCTTTAGTTCACAAATACTTAATAACAGGCTGATTTTACAAAGGCAGATGGAGTCTTTATGCGCGAAGTGCGCCAGGCGGGGCACTGACTGCTGCTCAGGCGAGGGTTACGGGACAACTGTAACACTTGAAGAAGCTGAAATAATTAGCAGGCATACAGGAAAGCATGCATCCGAGTTCACTGAATTCAGCAGGGACATGGAGCTTGCTGACGGAATGCCCCTAGCTGCATTCCCCAACCTGATATTTGTCTCGCACAAAGAAAAAAGGACTCTGCCCCTCGCTACAAAAAATGGAAACCGCCTGATGCTGAAAAAAGTGAACATTGATGGAAGACCAAGCTGCATCTTCCTGGGGCCAAAAGGCTGCACGATTCCAGAAGTAAGACCCAAGTACTGCAGGTTTTATCCCTTCTGGCTTTTCGAGGACAGGCAGGGGGAAATCCAGCTGTTCCTTAACAAGTGCGGCTCAAGGGAAGATGAGAACTGTCTGATAATACAAACCTATTTCGATGACGAGGGCCATGAGCGGCAGCTTAATGCTGTCGGGGAAACAGAAAAAGGACTGAAGGAGCTGGGAAAGGCCTACATATCGGAGCTTAAACAATACTCCGGGGATATCGAAGAACTGGAGAAAGGGAAAAGCCTTAGTGAACTGCGGAATAACTGAGCAGATTACCTCTTAAAGGATGGAAAGAAAATATGACAAAGATAACACGGAAGAAAAATCATCTTGCAGAGCTGTTCGGCTTCGGAAGAAATGCAAAGATTAGCAAAAGAGAATTTGCCAATACAGGAAGGCTTCTGGAAATTCCCAAACTCTGAGCATGAAATTTGTCACAGGAGAGAGTGTTGCTAAAGCAAGACCGAGGTTGCAATGCCTAAGTGCCGTGCTGCCAGCTTTCCAGGTATTTCTTCTGCTCTGCAGTAAGGGAATCCTTCCTGATGCCCATAGCCTCGAGAGCAATTTTTGCAATCTCGTCGTCTATCTCCACGGGCAATGTATGCACTTTAGGCGCCAACTTGTTTTTGACAAGGTATTCCACTGCCATTGCCTGGCCGCAGAATGACAAAGACATGACAGCGCTTGGGTGCCCTTCTGCAGCGGCAAGGTTTATCAGCCTGCCTTCACCGCCCACGAATATCTTCTTCCCGGAGAGAACGTATTCATCCAGGAAGGGCCTGACTTTTTTTCTTGAAGAACTTGCCTTCCCAAGGCCTGCAAGATCAATCTCAATATCAAAATGCCCGGCATTGAAGAGCATGGCCCTGTCCTTCATTGCCTTCATATGCGCAAGGGTTATTGCATGCCTGCCGCCGGTGACTGAAACAAAGATGTCGCCAAGCCGTTCAGCCTCTGACATCGGCATAACCCTGAAGCCGTCGAGGACAGCCTGCAAGGCACGGACGCCAAGCCCTTTTGCCCTTAATGCCACGCCCTTTCCGCAGCTTCCATAACCAGCAACCACTAGGGTTTTTCCTGCAAAAAGGACATTGCTTGCGCGGAGGATGCCGTCGATTGTGCTCTGGCCGGTGCCATAATAATTGTCAACGAGATGCTTAGTCTTATTGTCGTTTACAGCAATTATCGGGTATTTCAGGGCTTTGTCCCTTTCCATTGCCTTGAGCCTGATAATACCGGTGGTGGTCTCCTCAGCCCCGCCAATGATTTCCTTAATCATGCCAGAATGCTTAGTATGTATTTCTGTAACCAAATCGCAGCCATCATCTATCGTGATTTGAGGCCTGAAGTCTATGACCTTGTTGAGGAACCTGTAATAATCGGCTTTTGTCTCTCCCTTGTATGCAAAAACGCTGACCCCTTCCTCTGCCAGGGCTGCAGCGACATCATCCTGCGTGGAAAGCGGATTGCAGCCAGTTATGGCAACCTGCGCCCCACCAGCCATTAAGGTTCGGACAAGCACTGCCGTCTCCTTGGTCACGTGCAGGGCCATCCCAACCCTTATGCCTTTAAGGGGCTTTTCCCTTGCAAAGCGCTCCCTGATTTTAAGCAGGGCTGCCATCTCCAGCTCGGCAAACTCAATGTTGCTCCTCCCCTGCTTTGCAAGCGATTTATCCTTCACTATTGATTCCGGCATTATTCTCCAAGTGCTTTTATTTTTTCAACATCCAGCTGTCCAAGGGATTTTATCTCCATAGAGGCAGCGGAAAAGTCCTGGTATTTATTAAATTTGGTTCTCAGGCCTATGCTGTGCATGCCGCACTGTTTGGCGCCCTGTATGCCGTACATGCCATCCTCGATTACCAGGGCGTGCCCGGGCTTTATGCCAAGCTCATGGCAGACCTTCCTGAACATCTCAGGCGAGGGCTTTGGATTTTTCACGTCGTCAAGCGTGACAATACTGTCAAAATGGGGCGTTGGAGGTAACGGCAAGCCTGAAGCCATGCTTCTTAAGGGCTTTGACAAGCTCAACAGCGCCTTTGACAGGCTTTACATCTTTGAGGAGGGCGTGAAAGAGCTGATGCTTCCTTGCTGCAATACTGGCTGTGTCAGCCCTGACATTATAGCGCTCTGCAAACCTGGCAACAGTCTTCTCAGTTGGAATGCCCATCATCCTTGCATAATAGTCAAGCTCAGGCTTTACTCCATAGGGGGCGAAGGCCTTGGTGTAGCTTTGCCAGTGCAAGGGCAAAGTGTCTGCCAGAACCCCGTCCAGGTCAAAGATGACCAGCTTTATCATTTACGACAATGGAAAGCCCAGACTATTTATAAGTATGCTTGGAAGCTGCTGAATTGAAGGCAAAAGCCAGTGAATTTCTGTTGATTATCAACAACAAAGATTTATATATCAACTTGTGTTAAATTATTTAACAAATAAATGAATTACTTACTATTGCCTAAAAAGATTTATAAATAAGAAAATTCTGTTAAACTATTTAACAATGATGCGCTGGTAATCTTGGAAATCAGGCAACTGGACAAAGTCAGGGAACTCCTGAATCAGCACTTTGGCATAGTAGACCTTATTCTGCTGGACAACAGGCTCTTCCTGGTTGTAGCTGCTGAGAGCCGTGGCCTTGTCCAGCAGGTTTCAGAGCTGACCGGGCTGCCTGCAGTTGCGTTGCGCTTCAACCAGCTAACAAGTGAACAGCATAGGGCCTTTAAGTGCAAAGGGGTAAGCCTTATCCTTAACCTTGACAGCAGGCCCTATGTCCTGTTCACATATACCTTGCACCATCTTCCTTACAAGGACAAAATCAGGTTTTACTATGCCCTGAAAGGCAGGGACGGTAAGTCAGGCATGCTGGCAGAGACAAAAAGCCGGCAGCTGGCAAAAGGGGTGCTGGCAGTCCAGCCTGAGCACCAGGCATCAGTTGAAGAGTTCCTGAAGTTCTGGAAATGCAGCTACACACGCGAGGAGGTGAGGCTGCTGAGATGACAGACAAGATAGAGCAGTGGCCTACTCCTGATAGCAGGGACAGGAAATCCCGGGAGCATAACCAGCTTGTAATCCAGCAGCTGATGATACTTTTCCTCATACTGGCAGGCATAGGTTTCGTCAACCTTTTCTATTATGAAAACAATGTCATAGGATTCGCTGTGAGGGGGGACTTAGCAGAGAAAAGCATTGCAGTTGAGAGCACGTTCTATGGCAACACAAGCAATATTGTAAGCATCGGTGGGGCTCAAGAGCTGGTTGGGCTGAAGATATCAGGCTATTACACCGGACAGGGGAATGCAAGGGTATACTTGAGGCAGCCGGACGGCAGGAGAAAGATATTTGACAATACAGACAGAAGCCTGAACCTGTTCTCCTCGCCGATAACAGCCCATGCTGTGTCAGATATAGAGAGCCAGCAGGTTGATATTTCGGATGATTCTGTTGATAATCAACAGAATCCTGCCAGGGCAATTACCCTGCTCACCAGGACGGAAACAGTTTCTCCTACGGAGACCGGGATAGAGGTCCATGACACCATGTTCAACTTCAATGCCATGCCTGACAGGCTCTGCACAAGGCACCAGATATTCTCAGAAGAGAGCGCTGCAAACCAGAGGTTCTGCTACGGAAGCCAGGAATGCTGCAGCCTCGGCCTTGAAGAATATGTGCAGGGAAGCAGCTGGAATGACACGCTGCCAGTCAGGTATGGAGAGAACGGCATGATATCCCAGCACAACCTTGTGAGCACGCAGATTGTCTATTATAATCCTGACGAAACCGAGCAAAGCCTGGTGCTTTCAGGCTTCGGCTACACCTCAATAGCCTTCGCCCCGGAGGTTACGACAGGCACTGCCTTCAGTTCAGCGTGCATAGAGACATGCATTCTCAGCCATGTAACGCAGGACAGGCTTGAGCTGGAAATCGAGCTTGACGGCAATGTAAGGCTGCATATCACCAATATCTCATACCAGTACATAAGGAATGACTCAGCGGAAGCTGTCCCCGTGGAATCTGCCGCGGAAGCAGAGCCTGGAATTCCTGCTGGCCTGAGCCAGGGCCTTGCTGAGATAGGAAAGCCGGTGAAGTGGACCAGAAAAGTTACGTTCCTGGATGACAGCCAGAGGATTGTGGAGATTCCTGAGCAAACCCTGAATATCAGCGTAGCCAGTGTGGTAAACGAGACCGCGCAAAGCATATCAGCGGAGAAACTTTCAGTTAATCACAAAGGAAGGAAGAAGTCTGTTGACGAGTTTGTGCGTGACAGGAGAATCGAAATTCTTGAGCAGAAACTCAGGCACAACAGCTCTTTTGAAGTTTTGACCGAGCTGAGCCAGCTGCAGGCAGAAAGGCTGGGAAGAGTAGGAATTGCCGCAGCTGAACAAAACGGCACTTTCCTGGAAATCAGCGAGAATGTGAGCGGGGCAGAGGTCGAGTATTTCACCGAGGGGCCCAGGGGGGATGAAGTTGTGCTGAGCGACATGCGAAAGCAGGTGAAAGTTATTGGTGAGCTTCCGTTTGAGAACGTGCTGACTTACACAAACATAACAGAAGCCCTTGGGAAACAGGTAAAATTGCTCTGGCTCGATAACGGGACATGGAAAGATGTCACGCATGATTCCAGGTTTAACCTTACGCTGAAAGACCTTAACAACAACAGCCTTGTGGATTTTGTTGAATGGATTACACCTCACCTGAGCAATGAGACCTTTGAGGTGAGCATTACCGTGCTGAATCCTGTCACCTACCTCAGGGATGGCGATACATGGACAGTGCAGTTTGATACCGTTGGAAAGGCCAATCTTACAATAAACAGCACTAATGCTGACTTTGCAGAGGAGCTGATTCCTATGTCGCAGGCTGTCATGGACTTCACTTCGCTGAAGTGCGGTGATTCAGTGAAGAATGATGAGATTATAGTGATTGACCAGAATAATGCCGAATATGATTATGCAGCCATTCAAAACATGTCAATCAGGCCAGTCCAGTTCAGGGTTGCAAATTACTCATGCAATGAGACAAGTTATTTCACAACAGTTGTGCATGAGGCAGGCTATGCAACACTCATGTTTACATTCGGGGAGGAGTCTGCATTTGCGTATGACCCAAGCCCTCCTGTTGCAAATGCCAGTGCAGTGCCCGGAATCTACATAACTAACACAACAAACCTGTTCGGCTATGCCAATTTCAGCGATGCTGACGGTGACCTGGAGAATGGCTCATTGTTTAAGTGGTACAGGAATGGCCAGGAGATGATTTTGAATGGCAGCGTCGCTTACTGGCATTTCGAGGAAAGCAACAGCACGCACACGAATGACAGCAGCGGGTTTGGAAATACCGGAAATGTAAGCCAGGCCATAAGGGTTAAGGGAATTGTCGGCGATGCCTTCAGCTTTGACGGCAACGGCGACAGCATAAATGTAAGCGACAGCGACAGTCTTGACATGACCACTAACTTCACAATCATGGCCTGGATAAACTCAAACAGCGCCTGCAACGGAGTTGACTGCGAGATAGTGTTCAAGAGAAGCAGCGCCAGCGGCGCCAATTACCAGTTCCTGATACGAAACGGCCACTTGGCCTATTACAATGGTGCCGTGGTTGCTGAAGACGACGACAGTACTAATTATAATATCCGGCTTGGCGTTTGGCAGCACGTCGCAGTGGTTCATGACGTTTCCAACCAGACAGTCCATTTCTACAGGGATGGCAGCCGCCAGAGCTCGGTTGCCGGCATTGCAATCGGAGACTACCTGGCCAGCGGCCTGTGGATTGGCAGCGATGACACCGGCTATGGCTTCGAGTTCAACGGATTAATTGACGAGGTCTCAATCATCAATAGAACATTAAGTGATGAAGAAGTCAAGCAGCACTACCTCAGGGCCTACTACGACGAGTCACCGCAGCTATTCCTTGCGCATTTCGACGATACAAATCTTACCACGGATAATGAAAAGCCCCTCGGATGGAACATTACAGACGGCGGATGGACAGGTGCAGCCTTTGTTGCAGGAAAATACGGTTCTGGCTTGAACTTCAGCAGCAGGAGCGACTATCAGATAGCCAATGTCACCTACAGACTTGACAACATCCAGACAGATTTCGGGACAATTGAAGTATGGGCGAAAAGGAACACATTGGGAACCCTACAGCAGATTATTGAGACAAGAGGCAACAGTCCCCAGAATGTTGGCGGCATTGCAATAGGCTTCCTTGCCAACAACCAGGTCAGAGTATACCTGCACAACGTTTCCATTGCGTTGAACCTTGACAGCGGAATAACCCTTGGCAGCGAGTGGGACCATATCGCCTTAACCTGGGACAATACAAAACAGAACGTCACACTTTATATCAATGGCACGTACATAAACAGCGGAAGCTTCCACATATCCCAGCATACACAGCTGGCGCTTGGCCGACAAGGCTGGCTTCCAGGAATTGGAGGAACCGGTCTGAATGGCACTCTAGATGAGCTTAGGATAAGCAAGAAAGTGCTTACGCAGCAGGAAATCAATGCCAGCTTCAACAAGAGCCGGGCATTCTACCAGAACGAATACCTCCTGAATTACAGCAACTACAACTGGGGGGATGCGCTTACATTCAGCTACCGGCCCAAGTCAGAGGTGACGTACGGAAGCTGGATGAATGCCTCAACAGTCTGGGTCGCTAATGCACCCCCTGCAATAGATTTCATTCCCAGCACAGACAGCGACGGTTCTATTGTCTCAAGAAACTTTACCTTCATCAATGTTTCAGTCAATGATGACGACATTGATTCTGTGAAGTTTAACTGGAATGGCA
>JAGVYJ010000028.1 GCA_018303315.1 Candidatus Woesearchaeota archaeon
CTTGGTGAAGAAGGGAGCTAAGATAGGCTCGAATGCCACCCTGCTTCCTGTTACTGTCGGGGAGAATTCGCTGGTGGGGGCTGGTGCTGTTGTAACAAGGGACGTGCCTCCGAATACAATAGTTGCAGGCAATCCTGCAAGGATAATCAAAACCCTAAAGTGAGTGTTTCTTTCTCAGAATGACGTTAATCTCTGCCCCGACGAGGAACATTATTGTTGACAGATGAATCCAGATGAGCGTTATGAAAACCACCCCCAGGGGGCCGTAGGCCCTGTCAAAGAACATGAATCTTACAGCAACCTTGTTGAAGAGCAGTGAGCCCATGAGCCAGAGAAAAGAGAATACCAGGGCACCCGGGAAGGAGCTACGGGAGCTGAGCTTTCTGTTGGGCACTGCCCTGTAAATTGCGGCAACCAGTATCGTGAGAAATACCAAACCAAGAAAGTAAGTGGCAAATCTGGCAAAATCAGCGCCAATAGAAACGGGAAGAAACTCTGATAATGTTGACAGGGCCACGCTCAATACCAGCAGCAAAAATGAGAGAAATATCAGGACCAGCACGCCACTGGCAGCCAGCTCCAGGGAGATGGTGTGCCTCCTTACAAAGCCCCTTGTTTTCCTGACTTCGTATATTTTGTCAAGGGCAGACACGATTGCCTCTCCGGCATTGGAGCCGGACCACAGCATGATTACAAGGCCGATTATGCTGAATATTGTCAGGGAGCCGGGGTTTACATTTACAAGCAGCAGGGACAGCAGGGAAAGTGTTCCCTGCGGAATCAGGTCTGAGAAAGTATGCAGAAGGTTTTCCAGAAGCCCGGTCTGGCGGAAAAAGGTCAGGAGGGTTATGGTCACGGTGATAAGAGGCACAAGGGCAAAGATGAAATAGAAGGATATGCCTGCTGCCAGGGAGGTCAGGTCGTCCTTCGCGCTGGCTTTCCGGAGCGCGTTCAGGAATGAAAGGAACGCCCTGATTTTTCCCATGAAGTTTCCCTATCTCCCCCATTATAAAAATATTATCAGCCCAGCCCGGCCAGTATTGCCTTCATGAATGCAGGAAGGTTGCCTTCATGAATGCAGGAAGGTCATCAGGGGTCCTGGATGTAATAAGGTTGCCATCAACCACGACTTCCGAGTCCTCGTACAATGCCTGGGCGTTTTTCAGGTCATCTCGAATGCCCCTGAAGCAGGTTGCCTTTCTGCCCTTCACGATGCCCGCAGAGACAATAACCCAGCCGGCATGACAGATGGCCGCTACCACTTTTTTCCTGGAATCCATGCCTTTGATGAAATCCAGCACTGATTGATGCCTCCTGAGGTAATCCGGGGCCCAGCCGCCGGGAATTATGACAAGGTCGTAGTCTTCTGCCTTGAGCTGGCTGAAAGCCACTTTTATCTCCTCATCGGCAATATAGCCATATTTGCCTTTTACTTCCCTGACTCCGTCCGGGGCTGCCATCACAACATCGATGCCTGCCTCCTTCAGCCGGTAATAAGGATACCACGCCTCGAGGTCCTGGTAATCCTTTTCGAGCAATATCACTGCCTTTTTCATTCAGCACCTCCATGCCTTGATATTTTTATCAGGTCGCCGTCTTTAATGGCATTCAGAGCTTTGATGTCAATGTCAACAAGTCTTCCCAGGTAATTCACAGGAGCAGCAGCCTTTGGCCTGTCTGAGGTACTGGCAGGTGTCCTTCCGAAGAAAATGCACATTGAGCTGCCCTCAACCCAATAGCATATATCCCCAATTTCCCTTTCAGAGCTTGCATCTGGTTCCAATGCCGCATGCACAGGTATCCCGAAGTAAATTTCGTTTCCCCATGTGCTGGCTGCTGCCTCAAACGGCAGGGCCTTCCAGATTTTGCTGGATGTTTCTGAATCATTCAGCTCTGCCCTGAACTCATGTCTGCCCAAGACAAGCATGATTTTCCTGACCATTTTATAGCCTAAGCCAAAGCCCTTAATAAATCTAATGCCATTGCATAAAGTATACAAAACTGTATATTGGAATACAGTTTGTTATTTTTGTATAATAAATATTATATTTGTTTATGCATTGATACAATGCTGTATCAATTGATAGCCAGAAACCATTCTTGAAGGAATGGCAGCCGATACAGAGCTAGCATTCAGTATACTGAATGCATATATTTATATACCAAAACTTAGCTTTAAATGGGGATGGCAATGCAGAACCAGATACATGATATAGTCTTCAACAGTGATGATGTCACATGGCAAAGCATGCTCTATGATCTGGTAAAGCAGAGCAACATGAACCCATGGGACATTAACATTACCGAGCTTGCTGACAGGTATCTTGAGCTGCTCCAGACATTCAAGAAGATGGACTTCAGGATTTCAGGCAAGGTTGTGCTTGCAGCCGCAATCCTTCTCAAGCTGAAATCAACAAGGCTACTGTCTGAGGACATGAGCGAGTTTGACGCGCTCATTGCATCAGGCCAGGAAAGCCAGATGGACAGCGATTCATTCTATGACGACCTGGGGCATGAGAATTTCCAGCAGAATGACGAAACTCCCGGGCTGATGCCAAGGACGCCCCAGCCGAGGAAACGCAAGGTTTCCATTTATGACCTCGTCGGTGCGCTGCAGCAGGCCCTGGAAGTCAAGAACAGGAGAGTGCTGAGGCACAGGAGCTACGAGGCTGCAATGATAAGGCTGCCGCAGAAGAAGGTTGACATCAATGCGCTTATCGAGAAGATATATGCAAAGGTTTCAGCCCATTTCAGGCTCAAGGACAGCCTGACCTTCGATGAACTGGTGCAGTCTGACAGAAAGGATGACAAGCTGTACACATTCATACCGCTGCTCCACCTTTCTCACGTTGACCACAGAAAGATAGACCTGAGCCAGGACAGGCAGTTCGGGCCGATAAACATAAGCCTTATCAAGCCAGGTACCAGTTAAGTTCCGAATCATCTCTGCTTCTCCAATATAACAAACATTTTTAAATGATTGGGCACGCCAAAGGATGATGGTGGAACAGCAGGAAATCCAGGAAAAGTATATTGAGTTGCAGTTCATAGCTCAGCAGATGCAGGCTGTGCAGCAGCAGGTGAGCGCAATGGAGGAGCAGAGCCAGGAAATAAATAGCGTCATCGCAAGCCTTGCAAGCCTGCTTAACGCAAAGAAAGGCTCGAAGACACTGGTACCTGTGAGTGAGGGTCTGTTCGTTCAGGGGACTATTGAAAACACCGAGGAGCTTATGGTCAATGTGGGCAGCAATGTTGTAGTCAGGAAAAGCATACCCGACACCCAGTCATTGCTGAATGAGCGGGTCAGGGAGTTAGAAACCCATAACCAGAAGATGCGGGCCAGGCTGGCTGAGCTTGTTGCAAAGGCCCAGCAGCTTGAGAGCCAGCTGCAGAGAATGATGGAATCAGGGTAAAGATGTTCAAATTCTTCAAGGAAAAACTCAGGAAGGTTATTGAAAACATATCCCATAAAGTGGAAGAGGAAGCTGACGAAGTTTCTGCCCAGCCTGAAATGGAGGAACCTGCCCTGCAAATTCCCGAGGAGCAAGGCAGGCAAGCGCAAAGGCAGGAAACAAAAGATAAGGCTAAGGAAAAGACACACGACCTTGTGCAGCCTGAGCCAGAAATTTCTGAACCTTCAGCTGAAGTTCAGGCTGAAAAAGTAGCTGAAATCACCAGCGAACCTGAGGTGACTGGCCCGCCAGACAAGCTTGTCTCCGACCAGGAGGTTGGACTTCCAGAACCGGAACCTCCTAAGAAGGAAAAAAAGAATCTTTTCGGTGCCGTCAAGCCGAGGTATGACAGCATGCGGCCTGATGCTGACCTGAAGGCTGAAAGGAAAACAATTATGCAGAAACTCAGGGAAAAGATTACCACTAAAAAGCTCTCTGAGGAAAAGTTCGAGGAGCTGTTCTTTGACCTTGAGGTTGTCCTGCTTGAGAACAATGTTGCAGTGGAGGTAATAGACAAGATAAAATACGACCTGAAGAGGGGCATTGTCAATATCCCGATTCCCAGGACTAAGGTCATGGAGACCATACGGCAGAAGCTGAAAGGCAGCGTTGAGGAACTGTTTGAAGTTGAAGGGTTCAACCTTACAGACAAGGTCAGGGAGGCAAAGCCCTATGTCATATGCTTTATCGGGGTGAATGGCTCAGGGAAAACCACGACCCTCGCAAAGACAGCAAGTCTGCTGCAGGAGAAAGGGCTGAAAGTGGTAATGGCTGCAGGGGATACCTTCAGGGCTGCTGCGATACAGCAGCTGGAAGAGCATGCCAATAGGCTCAAGACAAAACTTATCAAGCATGATTATGGCGCTGACGCTGCAGCCGTTGCTTTCGATGCCATAAAATTTGCCCAGGCAAAGGATTATGATGTAGTGCTGATAGATACAGCAGGAAGGCTGCAGAGCAATACCAATCTTATGGATGAGCTTAAGAAAGTGGTGAGGGTGAGCAAGCCTAATATGAAGATTTTTGTCGGAGAAAGCATCACCGGCAATGACTGCATAGAGCAGGCAAAGAAGTTCAAGCAGGAAATCGGCATTGATGCCATAATCCTGGCTAAGGCAGATGTTGATGAGAAGGGCGGCACTGCAGTTTCAGTAAGCTATGTCACGCGCAAGCCGATAATCTACCTAGGCACCGGGCAGGAATACAAGGACCTAGTACCATTCGAGCCCGGGATTGTTGTCCAGGGGCTTGGGCTTTAGCATTTTTTTCTATAATGTCCATCCTATACTTCAGATGTCTAGTCTTTAAACCTATAAATCCCAGATTGAGATTATTTATATATCAGGTATGCTTAAAATTTCAAGTTCTAAACCGAGGTGGTTCAATGACATTCGAAATCAGCTACAACGCCATAAAAAATAACCGAACCCTTGCCAGTTTTCTTAAGAAGCTTCCTGAACCTGACAGCAAGAATGCCCCGGAAATAGAGCTTGGCCCTGAAGATTAGGCTTGATATATAACAATAACATATATATCATATCTTAAGAAGTTATGTCCGGGCAGTTGTGTGATTCTATGCATGCATTGTCCCCGACAGACTTCAGCTGCTCCACAATCTGCGTGCTGTTGAGAACCCCGTATGTAATAAGTATTCTGTCAAGGTCTTGAAGCCTGTAATCAGGGCCTTCAAAATTGGGGACATTGTTGACAAAATACCTTAAATGATTGCTCTGGTTGGTGCAGTAGGCCTGACCGGAAATGTTAATGCAGCTCTGGCTCAGCTCCATGCCCAGCGTCCTGAAGAACATCTCAAGGGTTATTCCGGTTGCATGAATGTGTATAAGATCCCTGTTATCAGGGTCATCAACATGCATATGGGTAAAAAGGTTAAGTTCCTCGTTTTCAGGCTTCCAAAGGTCCAGCTGATTGCCATTTGTGTAGACCTTGAATGCAGCATGGTCATGGGTTGAGTCAAGCACGCCAATGCCTGATGCCTGGTGAAGGGCTGCAACAATCTTGACTAGCTCCCCATACCTGAACTCTGCCTGGCTCTTCTGGGAATAAATAACGATGCTCAAGGCTACTAATGCCAGCAAAAGCACAATAGCTAAGACAAGAAGGATTCTTGACCATTTCAGCTTTTTGCCTGCCATATCATCGTAAGAATGCCGGAGGTTTTTTAAAAGTTGTCTTTATGCGAGCTCCTGCTGGAGCTCCCTGGCCTTTAACCCCCGGTGCTGGAACTTCAGGTAGAACTTTTTCCAGATATCCACCGCCTCCTTCTGCGTGTCATCCACTGCCTTGGGGGGATTAGTTTCCAAGTATTCGACCTGGCTCCCGAACTTTTCCATCAGCTGCTTCAGCCATATGCTTGAATACCTGTCATGCAGTTTCCTCTGAAATACTATTGTCTCAAATATAGAATCATCCTTCTTTATGCGGGTTCTCAGGCGCTCAATTACAACTTCGGGAGCAGCCCTCATTATAATCAGTAGGTTGGGGGCATGCTCCAGGGCAAGCCTGTTTCCAGGCATGTTGATTATCTCATTAAGGGGGATGTGCTCCTGCACAGGCTGGTAAACGCATGAGCTTACCACACCGCGCTCCTGGAAAATAATTTTGCCCTGCTTCAGGCCAGGTATGATGACTTTCTTGTAAAGAAGCTCCCTGTCCAGGGAGAATGCCTGCGCGATGGTCCTGCCTGAATACTTCTGTCCTGAGGTCGAGATGAGCTCTTCCCTGATTGCCTTGCCAACGTAAGTATACGTTGGCTCGTCAGTGATTATTACATCATATTCAGCAATCTCCTGCTCTGCAGGAAACCGCTGGAATTCCCTGTTGAAGTCCCTCAGCCTTAAAACCTTAAGGTTCTTTATGACAGCCCAGTCTCTGAGAGCATCAATTACAGTCCCTTTTCCTGAGCCATCCAGGCCATCAATCATCACAAAACAGCCTTTTCCCATGTCACCACCGCTCAGCATAGAAAAGCTGCTGCTAATTAAAAAGCTTATGCAAAATCATTCCTTTGCCAAAGGCTGGTCCTGGACGTATTTCAAGCCTAATTTTATGGCAAGTTCGGCCTTCTGCAGCTCGGTGCCAATGTACATGGCATGCTCCAGCTCGGAAATGATATCATGGCTGAGAAGCAGCTTGTACATCCTGTAGGCTGTGAGCGCCCTGAACCTGGCCATCAGCCTTCCCTGCGGGGAATAATGGTCTACCAAGATATTCCGGCCTTGTGTGCTGACTACCAGGTTGCCCTTGGGGTCGAGATCTATGCGCATAAGCCTTGATTCAGGAATCGAATCATATTCCGGAATCTTGGGCTCATCAAATACCATTGGCTTGGAATACGCATCCTTTGTCTTCAGGCCCTCAATGCTTTCCAAAACAGCAAGGCCGTCAAGCACGCCGATCATGTCAATAAGCTCAACATTCCTCCTGAGAAGCTCTATCGCGCCTGTCCCAATTTCCCTGTCTATGCTGTATCCGGGCTGGCCTATGATTACATATTTGCTGTCAATACCTTTTTCGAACAGCGCTTTCAATGCCCTGCCGCTGCCGCTTTTGTCTGCACCGCACAAGACCAGATAGCGTACAGATGGGTTCGCCAGAAGATTTCTGACAAGGAAGCTGATGCCGGCCATGGAGAATAAGTTGTCTATCACGGCATATTTTTCAGAAGGTATCTTATCTGCTATGAGCTTGTTGGGGGTCCATAAAGTTACAATGCCCACCTGGGATTTCCGGCTGCCCAGAATTGCACTCTGCCCTTTGTAGAGGGGCCATTCCGTGCTCTTTTTTCTGTCTTTTTCCATTGGGGGAACTATTGGTTGCATGAGGGGTTATTAAAAGTTTCTGGGAAGAAATCAGGCTAGAGCTTATCTTCTGTCTTCCCGTCCTTCAGAATCTTATGCTCCATTTCAGGCTTTTTCGCCCGGTTCAGGTCTGTCTCAACCTCCTGGAGAAGCTCCTTATTCTGGTCGAGCTGCTCAAAAAGCTGCCGGCGCTTGTCATAATGGTCTGAAAGTCTGAGTATAAGATTGACAAGCTCCTTCAGTTCCCTGTATTCCTGGATTGCCTCGGCATAGTCTTCGTCATCCTTCAGCGACTTGGCCATGTCGTTGAACTGGGTTTCCAGGCTGTCTGTGCTTTTCCCTGAGCCTCTCAGGGAAGCCAGCCTCCCAACGGCCTTAAGGCCCGGCTCAATCCTCGAGTAAAGCTTCATGACATTCTCAAAGCTCCTGTATTTCCTGACAAACGCTTCGGCATTGCCCTCAGCAATATTCTCCAGGTCAAGCAGCTGGCGCTGCTGCACCGCGTAAAGCCGCTTGAGCTCCTTTTCATTCTCAGCAAGCATGTCCTTCAGGTGAATCAGCCTTTTTTCCTCGTTGAATTCGAGCCTGCGCAGCAGTATGTAGAACAACAGGGTGAAAAATGCTGTGGACAGGGCAATTATCCAGACGAAAAGCTCACGGAACTGAGGGCAGCCGCCCAGATAATAAATGTAAATGGAAACGGCAAGATTGATGAAAAGTATGCTGGCAATTGCATAGAATGTGCGGCGCTGGATTGAAAGAATCCTGCGCATCTGGTCAAGGCGCTTGAGGCGCTGGAACCTGCGGTTATTCTGGTGAAGATTTTTGATGTACAGCTTTGTTGCAAGGTATATCAAAGTGGTCAGTACTGCTGTTATCAGGGCAAAAATCCAGGGAAATGAGCGGCCGCAAAGCTCAATAAGTGTCGGGGCCTGAATCTCAGGCGGAAACACAAGCACAGGCTTCCCGCAGGACGGGCAGGGGCCCCCACAGTCCACACCTTCTTCACCATCGTTTTTTACCCCGTCAAAGCAGCTCGGGGGCAGGCATACAAGAAATGAAGGATCACAGACCCCGCTCAGGCAGTCACTGCCAACAAGGCATTTTTGCCCATCATTGCAGGCAGGACACTGTGGGCCGCCGCAATCTATATCGGTCTCTTCACCGTTAAGAAGGCCATCAGTGCACGATGCTATATGGATGCATGCCTGCACAGTCTCAGGCTTGTTAATCCTGGTGTTGCAATTGTTCAGGTCTGTGCAAATCCTTGTCTGGAACTGCTCTACTGGGCATATTTCAGGAGTCCAGGGGCCGCATTCCCAGTTCTCCTTGCAGAATGCCACCGCACCCACACCTGCTCCTGAACCCAGAGGCTGCTGGCCCGGAAACTGGGCACCCACCCCTGGTGTGAAATTGCCTGATTCGCCGCCGCCCTCTTCCTCAGGGGTCTCATTCACTTCAGGTATCGTGCCGTTGAACTCGCACTGCCCGCAGTCCTGTTCGCAATTCACGCATGTTTCAGGAACTCTTGGGTCGCAGTAAAAATCACCGCAAACCGGAGGCGACTGAAGATGAACAAAAGTCAAAGCCCCAGCTGACCATGTTGGGCTGGGTATTGCCTCCTGGGTTTTTCCCTGGTACCTGAAGGCAACAGATGCCCCAGGAAAACCGCCCTCTGTCTGGGAAGTATCAGTGTCGATTCTGGACTATAAATGACCCGCATGCCACGCCGTTGGCCAGCACTGATAAGGTTACGCCCACCGGCGCGTCTGAGCCGTTGATTGTCCAGTTTCCGTAAAACTCATTGGCAGTCAGCGGGATTCCGTAAGAGAAAGATGCAGATAGCGCAACAACAAGAAATGTAATTGCAACCAGATAACCCCAAAAAGGTTTCATCGCCATTTGCCCCCCTCGCCGGCGAAAAGAAAAAATATGATTACAAAGATAAGTATCAGCGCCAATACTGTAGCATTGGAATTCAGGCTTTGCTGTGGCTCCCTGTAACCCGGATCCAGAAGCATAGAATCGGCAACCTCTCCGACTATGAGGTTAACCCGGGATCTTGTGCCTGGCTTCCAGCGGGTATCGCCGATTGCGCTGGCCTTTAGGCCACTCACAAAAAATGTTATGTTATGGTCCATCGTATAGTTAGACCTGGAGAGAAGTTTTATGTTGCATGACATGAACCCGTAATTCCCCAAATCCCTGACAATGAAACTGCCGCACAAGTTACCATTACCGTCATGGGCAATTATACGAGTGCCCTTTGCTGCGGGTGAGTTATCAATCACCACCTTTCCATAAAATTCATGGGAGGGCACTGGCACCTGGGCAGACACGGATACGGCCAAGAAAGCAACCACCACCAGAAGGCATATGAAATGCTTCATTCCTGTATCACCAGCTGGGCACTTGATGTTGTATTAATCAAGTAGCCATAATAGGGGCTGAGATTGTTCAGGTCATTGACTGCAGGCGGGGGGGGATCGGGGTAGAAAACCTTCCAGGGGTCCGATGTATCTGAGGCATTATACTGATAGACCACTGAATAACCCGGATATATGGGCGACAATGTGGAGTTGATGCCTGAAGAGTTGAGCTTGGGATACCCTATCAGATTCCATCCTTTGGAAAGCTCTATTGTGGATGGAAGCTTGAGGTGACCGAGAATTACAAGGGTTGCTCCTGAGGAATTAACGTTTATCCAGTAGCCCTGCTTGGCATCTATGTCGCTCAGGTCAAAAGTGACCCAGCTTGGAAGGCCCTGTGCATAGACCTTCCAGGGATCATTCTGATCAGCTGGGTCATATGTATGTATGGATACGAATGAGCCTGAGAGATTTTCAAAAACACTATCTATGGATGTATTTCTGAAAAGAGTGAGGCAAGGTATGGAAATCATGTTGAATCCCTGTTCCATATCAAATTTGCATTCCGCAGGGATGAATTTGGCCACTACAATACGCGTCTTTGCCACATTGCCGGTGAGAGGCGAGTCATCATTGCCGCCCGCTGAAAGCAGCCAGAAAGTAACCACTGTGAAGAAGAATATGCTGAGATATATCTGGGGGAGCGAATATGTGTGCTTCATTGGAGGCTATCACCTCAGGGAAGCCTTGCATTTCCTGCAAGTGCTGCCAAAGACCGGATTATGGGCACCGCAATGCCTGCATTTTCTTGACCTCAGGAGTATTAGCAGCAACAACAACGCAAGCACGGCAACCAGCACGTACACAATCAGGCCTGCCTTCCTAACGCTGAATGCAAACTCTCCCTCTACAACATGAATCAGACTTGTTTCCCTTTGACCATAACGCTCCGTCAAGTCAGCAACCTCCACAGGAATGGTTTTTGTTTTTCCCTTCTCGACAAAAACCACACTCTTTGAGCCATAGCTATGCAACTCGCCGTTTACAGTCAACTCGACAATTTCTGCCTGGGCAAACAAGTCAACCTCGCCAATGTTCCTGACCTTAACCTCAAAAGCAGAGTCACTACCGCTGTAAACCGCTCCAACAAGCTCCAGCTTGGACGAATCCTCTACCTTGACCTGCTCAATGGCCACTGTCTGCCGCAGGCTGTATTCAAGGGACTTAGGAGATTCCCCGAAAATTGTAAATAGTTCAGCCGTGATGTTCTGGCCTGTAAGAGGGTTCACATCATAAACAACAGTCCTGAACTCATCGCCATCAATGAATATAGGGTTAATATCGCCAACAGTTTGTGTTCCGGCATCATCCCTCACAGTTATTGTTCCCTTGAAATAGGTGCCAACATCCACATCGTTGTGATAGGTCACCTCAAGCTGGCCTGTAGCGCTGTTGTATTTCAGTGACGAAAGCGAGAGGCGTAATATGACCCTCGGAAGGGGGAACCTGTCCAGGTCCTCGACATTTGAGACGCCGGCGGTTGGCACCCTGGCTCCCTGTGCGAACTTGACAAATACGCTTATGCCGAGGTCTCTTCTGATGGCGGTTGCAGTAGTGATAAGTTCATTCCCGATAAGCACACCAACCTTGATATTGGTGTCGTGGACAAAATCCTTTATCACGTCTGGCACGTTGGCTGAGCCGATGAAGACAATAGGCTCGTTACCTGCCAGAAGCTGCTGCTCAATGAATTCGCCGTTGGAAAGAAGCACCTGCTGGGTTCCATGTATCTTGAGAAACCTCCTGACGATTTCCACATTGTTTTCATACCTGTCGCCCGTATTGATTATTACAGGATTGTACCGCTGCAGGCGATCCTTTACCTCCCTGTCAACCTGCCCGTAAATCAGTATTTCATCAACTGTCCGGGCCTGGAGGAAGGCGTCTATCTGACCGATATTCCTCCTGTCGGCAAATATAACATAGCTGTCCTTAACCACGCCATACGGGCCTACTGATATGGCATT
>JAGVYJ010000023.1:0-9520 GCA_018303315.1 Candidatus Woesearchaeota archaeon
ACTATGGATATCAGGAATCCGTTTATCCCTTCAAGCCTGAGCTTGGTCAGTATGCTGTGTATGAACCGCAGGAACACCTCAGGAGGGGTGTGGATGAGCATGGTGTTTATCGAGTCAATGAATACAAACTTGTTCCCGATAATCAGCTCGATTGCTTTCTTCATGGATATGGAAATCTCTGTAAGTGCTGCCACGTTGTCCAGGTAAAGCACGTTTGCGGATTCCGCCGGTGTTCCCCCCTGGCTTTTGGTAATCACATCAAGGACGAAAATCTTGCTTTCATCCATTTTCACGTTCCTGTACTGGGCCATGAGATTGACATACGGCCTGCTCGCCGATATGATAATGCCAACGTAACCTTTCTCTGTCAGCAGTTTCAGCGCCTTGAGGCTTACCTCCAGCGCAAGATTCGGCTCTGTTTCAAGAAGGATTATCCAGCCTGGCTGAAGGTTGCTGAGCTCATCCTGGATTATCTTCAGGTCTGTCATAGCGTGATTACCTCATCAACCCGCATGGCTATGTCCCTGATGAATTTCTTCTGCGCCAGCTCCTGGGCAACGCTGAATATCAGGATAACATTCTCCAGCTCATGGCTCCTCACTGTCCTGGACAGGAATTCCGAGAACCTCATTACTTCCGACAGTGGCTTGTACAGGGCGATGGTTGTCAGTGAATCTATGAAAATGAATCTCTTCCTGCTCCTCAGATTATCGAGCATTGTGTATATGGCCTTGACAAGCTCGTCAATGTTAATGTCGGCGGGCATGCCCGCAACTGCCTGCTGCGGATTGCCGGCAGCCTCCCCCAGAATGCTGGCTATGTCAAGGAAAAGGATGTTTTTTGTGTTTATCTTCTGCTGCTTCAGCAGGCTGGTTACATTTCCCAGAGGCCTCTGGAAGCTTATGTAAACCCCGTCAAATCCTTTCATGGTCAGGGTTCTGATTACGGCAGAGCTGTAGCTGAAGTATGTATCCGTGGGCAGTTCCATCATTACTATCTGTCCGTTGGAGCCTTTCTTTACAATGGAATTAATACGCTGCTGGAAATCTTTCATTTTAGTCTGCATGCTGATGAGAAAGTCATAATCATCTCCTCAGTCAATCTCACCGCCCAGATTTTTATACGCTATATTTCTGCCTTTTCCTTTTTTTCCTCTCAACCTGAGGTTAAGATATTTAACCGAGGCTGAAAGCCTGACAGCACCTGATACGAACAGAACTGCGCTTATGAAAAACAGCATAGGGACTATTTGCCAATAGGTCTTTTTGATGTCATACCCTATAAACCCGAAAAAAACCACCAAGCCGGAGAATACCGCATACAAAAAACCGGAAGCAATCATAAGGGCAAGGCCGCTTTTCAGTGCCAGTGAAATTTTTGCATAGGCATGCATAAAAAAAAGTATCCCTATGAGGACAAAAAGCAACCCAACCAGCCCAAAATACCATGCCAGCATTCTATCACCACAGCTCCTTTAATTTGTCCATAAACCCTTTCCTGCCAGAATCACTGATCTCCGGTTCAGTGTTTTCCGCCTGCTCCATTGATTCAGTGTCAAGGCTGTCCATGTCGCTTTTTCTAGTGAGGATTGTCAACACACGTTCCTTGAAGGATTTTGAATCCTCAGGCTTCAGAATTCCGTCCTGCTGCAATTTGTCTATGAGCCCTGTAATGTTGTCCCTGGTAAGCTCCACATCCTTTATCTGGGTAAACATGGCATCAGCCATCGGTCCAATGAACCTCTTGAATTCAAGCCTTAGCATGTCCTCAACGGTCTCGCTGACCTTCCGCATTGAGCCGGTGATGATTCCTTCATAGCCTGAAAGCGGCTGGCCAATCAATAGCCCTTTAGCTGTCACGTCATAAATCCTGAGCCCCTTGCTGTGGGCGCTCCCGTCAACCTTTATCAGGTTCATAACCTTGCGGAGCTCCCCCTGCATCTCCACATACCTGAACATTATGATGTTGTCAGTGATGACCGACAGGTGGCTCCCTGTAAGCCTTGTAGCCCCCACAAGGGAACCAGTTGCGGTTGTCAGGAGAGTGGTGACGCTGTTCAATTTAAGCACCGCTATCAGCCTTTTTGAGAAGCTGAAAAAGAGCTGCTCTGGAAATGAATTGGAGATTGCCGAGAGGCTGTCTATGGCGCATCTCTGAACCTTATGCTTCTCGATAATCTTCTGGATATCCATGAGGTGCTCCTCAATGAATTTCTGACCCGGATACACACATCTGAAAATCAGCAAGCCTTTCTTCTCGTACTCCTCAAAGTCCCAGCCGAAGAATTTGGCATTCCTGATAAGATGCAGCCTGCTTTCTTCAAAGCCTGCGTAGAGGCAGACTTCCCCGTGCGCCAGTCCTTCCATAATGAAATGCATGCAGCTTAATGACTTGCCTGAGCCGCTTGGCCCCACTACGAGGGTGGGGCTTCCTTTGAAGACACCCCCGTTCATCATGCCGTCAAGCACGCTGTTGCCTGTTGAAACCTTTTCTGAGGTTGAAGGATATTCAAGGGGTATCTTGAATTTTGGAAACACCACAATGCCGTCATTGGTAATCTTGAAGTAGGTGTCCTGTGACATGAAGCTTCTGCCCCTTATCTTTACCAGCTGAAGCTGCCGCTGGAGCTCATCCCCTATCTTTATCTGGTCCAGCCGTATAATTGCGTCTGAGATAAACTCCTCCACCCCGTACACAGAGAACTTGCTTTTCTCGCCCACCTCGCTTGTAAGGACCGTGGTGCATCCGAGGGTTGCCAGGATTTTCCCCAGCTCGAAGATGAATTCCCTTATCTTTGAAGTGTTGTCCAGGTTCAGGGCTATTGCTGTTATGCTGTCGATGCACAGCCTTTTTGCACTGGCCCGCTTTACCTCAGCCTCTATGTAATCCAGCACTTTCTGCTCATCAGCTTTGTCAAAAATTCCCGAACTGCGCAAATCGATAATTTTGAGCTTTTCCTGCTCAAGCGCTGACCTTTGGTAAAAGCTGAGCTTTTCCAGGTTTTTCACAATCTTGAACAGGGGCTCGGTCAGGGTTATGTATATCCCGTTTTCATTATTTTTTATGCCTTCGAAAAGCCACTGCAGTGCAAGTATTGTCTTTCCGCTTCCAGAGGAGCCTGCGACAAGCACAACTGAGCCTCGCGGGAAGCCTCCTTCCATCAGGCTGTCGAGATCGGCAATTCCTGTGCTGGAGTTCTGCTGGTCCGGCTCGATTGCATGAGCGCCTAGATAGGAAAACTGAGCCGATTGTCTGTAGCCAGGCTGCGGATAGCCGGCCTGCCTTTCCATGGGCCTGCTTCTGAGCTGGGCAGCCAATTGCTCCTGCAGCTTTGAGAAATCCGGGCCGGAATTGGAGTTTTGCTTTTTGGGGTTTCTTCTGGCAGTGCGCTTTTTCCCCCTTTTAGGAGCTAGCATTATAAATACTTCAACCTGTTACACTAACCTGTTTGTTTTTATTTAGAAAGCTGATTAAATAGTTTTTTGGACTAGTGGAAATCAGTGGTGACTGTTAGTCATCAAAAACGTCCAGCTCACCACTGCGGAACCTGTTGTATTTGTCGTGAAATTCTGCAATGATTTTGTCTGCAGGCTTCCCAGAATGCCACATTTCCTGCAGGACTTCTTCCCGCGTCCTTCCCTGGCCATTTTTCTCGCTTCTTGTTAGAAACGCATCGAACAGCAATTTGGCAGTGATGTCAGAATCGCTTTTCGCCGTGCTGTAGAAAGATTCGTGCAAAAAGTCCAGAATTTTCCTGAACTGCTGCTTGTTCAGCTTTATGGTAATTTGCTCGGTCATGCTGCCATCATTGCCCTGATTGTCAAAATCACCACCAGATACCTTTATACCTAGTTTATTGCTGTATAAAATCCTTATCGCATTATGGCGGCAATAAACAGACAAACGTGGATAAATTTCCCGGAAAGAGGATAATCTGCCTGGCAGCCCTTATTCATCCACCCTTAACACAGCGGCTTTCCTGCTGCTGTTTTCGGCCTTCTTGCCAAGGCTGATTTCAGCAACCTTGATATTTTTCTGGAGTTCAATAATCCGGTTCTTGTACCTTTTTTCCTTGAGCCTGTACGTTTCCCGGGTTATCCTGCCTGTTTTGAAATATTCCCCCTGTGCTTCCATAAGCAGCTTCCTCACCGCAGCCAGCTCCAGATTCATCCGCTTCAGTTTCTTCCTGAGCAGCAGCTTCCGCGCCTGCCTGGCCGGAAGTATGGATGCGACAGCAAGCACCACCAGCACTGCCAGCAGCTGTCTCCAGTTTCTTGCCAGAAATCCCTGGCGAAGGGCTGATATTGCTGCTTGGCGCTCCTTTTCCGAAAGTGCCCTGTCCAGTTCCTGCTCTGCTGATACAAGTTGAGCCTGTGCCTCGTCAAAGCGCTCTTGTGCAAACGACTCTTTTGCCTTTCCCAGCAGCCCCCTTGCAGCCGACATATCCGCGCCTTTGCTCTCTAAATCTTTTTCACGCTTTTCTGCCAATGACAGCGTGTCTATTATCCTGTACGCCTGCTGCTTTCTTGCAGCTATAATCTGCGCCAGCCGTATGGCCTCCTGGTAATCCTGCTGCCTTCTTTCATCTTGAGGCGTGCTGGCAGCCACGTCAAATAGCGACTGAAGGTATTGCTTCACTTCCACGCTTTCCGCCCCGGACAGCAATTGGCTGACAAATGTTATATTCTCTCCCACAAAAGCCCTTTTGGCTTCCAGCAGCGTGTCAGATACGTAATACACCGACAGGTTCAGCTGCATGAGTTCGCTGACATCCTTCTCAGCTGCCAGCAAAGCTTCCAGTGCTGGTTCAAACAGGGTGTGCGATGAATTGGTGTCGGCTGTTGCAATACCCCCCATGCCTGCAGCCAATACCAGAATGGCGAGTGCGGTTGCCATGCTATTTTTTGCCATTGCGTGCCCCTCCTTTGGTTCGTGATTTCCAGGACCTGGAAATCCGGTCAGCAAACATTCTGAAGCGGCTGCCCTTAAGCTGCTCCTTCAGTACTTCCTCCTCCTCCTGGAGTTCCACCATCCTTTCCTTGTCTGACGCGTAGAGCTGCCTGAACTGCCTCTGGCTTATCAGCCCGCTTTCCAAGTAGTCCTTCTGCAGTATCTGGATGTATCTCTGCATTTCTTCTTCCTCTTTTCTGAGGTTCCTGAGCTCCTCTTCTTTCCGTACCAGGCCCACCCTTCGGTGCCTCAGCCTCGCCCTTTGCTGCTTAATCCTGTTCAGCTGGCTGTCAAACTGGGAGAGCCGTTGTTCATACTCCTCAGCAGAAATTGAGCCCTCCTTGAATCTTTTTTTCTGGAGTTCCTCCAGCAGTGAGAGAATTGAGAGTTCTTCCATGGCAAGCCTTTTTTGCGTCATGATAGTGAAGTATATCATCGCCTTCCTGTAAAGGATATAGCCGGCAGCGGTTAATCCGCCAATGCCCAACAGCATTGCCCACCAGTAGTTCTGAACAAGCCAGGCAGCACTAACCTTGTTCCTTGTCTCCAGGGCCAGGATAAGCTCGGCATCCCTTGCCCTTTCAATCGCAGTCTGGAAGTCCCCGCGTTCAAACGCAGTCCAGGCAAGCTCAAGGGCGCGCCTTGTCTGCTGCACTATCCGAGATAAGGCCGAAAGCTGTAATTGCAGAGTCATGCAGCCCTGCCAGCTCATCAACAAGGCTTGACGAGAGCTCATAGTCTCCTGCTTCAAATGCATCATTTGCCTGCTGAAAGAGGGCTTCAGCCTTCCCTGCTGGAAACCCAAGCTGTTTCATTTCCTGAAGAAGCCCTTGCGCTTTACTAATCGCTTCAACAAGCTGTTCCGGCACCACCTCAATAATCCTGAAATTCAGCGTCCTGAACTCAGTGAATGGCTTTTGTGTGAAGCCTGCCAGCTCAGGATTTACTGCAGCCAGAGTGCCTGTAATGCGCACAGTAAGGTTAAGCACCTGCCCATCCAGATAAGAAGGCGTGAATATCTGCACTGAATAGTTCCTTTTTTCGAGGAAGAATAATTTCCCCCGCTGTGAGTTTCCGAGCCTGTGCACCTTTAGGCTTGCTCCATCCCCGGATATTTTTTCCAGGGCAATCTCTGTGTCGCTTTTGTTGTCCCTGTCTATGTCGAGGCGCTTGCTCTGCCCCGGACTTAACGTCATGTTAACCGGTTGCGACTGGAAGGATAGCTTGGCAACAGATTTACCTGTCTGCAGCAGTGTCAGTCTGTGCTGCCCAAGACCGGTAAGGTTGAATAAGACCGACTCGCCTGTTTTGGCAAGAAGCACATTGAGGGTTTCAACATGAACAATAATGTCCGGGCTGTAGTCCTCTGTGATATTGATGTATTGCGACTTGAAGCCGAGCACCTCAAGTTTAATATCCTCAAGCACTGAATTTTCAAACAGGTTTGATATTGTGACAGGCAGGGCCTCTGAGCTTCCCCGTGTTATTATCACTGTGTCGGTGGTGTATATAGTCTCGGCTTTCCCGGATTCAATCTTCCTTACAGCACCCCCCATGCTTACGCTGCTTCCCCCTCCCCCTGCCACAGCAGGACTTCCGGAGGGTGGAGTGCTTGTCCCTCCGCTTCCGCTGCCCAGAGGCGCCGCTTCTTGCTGCAACTCTACAGTAACCGAGTCCCCGAAAGTGAACCCAAGCTGGCTGATTTGGATACCTGTGGCATTGACCCCGGTGGCATTTGCATAAACATTTTTTGTGCCTGTGCCTGCATCCGAAGGGATTCTCGCCTCGATAAGGTTTACGTCGCTCTCATTCGGAAGCAGCTGGTCAAAGGAAACGCTTGCCGAGCCGAGTGTTATAACCCAGTCCACGGGCAGCGTGATGTTTAAGGTTATGTTCCTCGCGGCGCTGTCCCCAAGGTTGCTTACCTTGGCAATAAACCTGACATTGGAATCGCCCTGGCTCACAGTTATGCTTTCAGAGGCAGGTGTTGTAAAGCTGGCTATCAGCACAGGCTGGCCAACTGCGGTGACGATTGTGCCAGTAGTTGTCTTGAGGGAATTGTTAGCCCCGGAAGAGCTTATGTTGAGCACGATGGTCTTGGTCGGGGCCTGGGTTGCATTGTCAATCACCGTCAGGGTGTAGAGATTGCCCGGCTCGAGCGTGAAATTACTCTGGTTGCTGTATGAGGTCTGGGCAGAGCTCGAATTTATCGAGAAGTTCAGCGGGAAATCCCCGGTAAGGTTCAGGGTTATGTTGCCGAGGGTTGCATTGCTGTACAGATTTGCCACGATGGGGCCGAGCACGCTTGGAGACCTGCTCCAGGTTTTTTCATGGGCCACCACAAGGCTTATCAGGTTGCTGGTGTCTGAGTTTCCGGCTGAGTCATTGGCCCTGAGCCTGAGGTTATAGGTCCCGTTCGTGGTTGCATTGAAAACCGCAGTGTACAGCCCGAGGGAGCTGTTGAATGGCATTGAAAGGTTTGTATACAAGGTGTCATTGCTAAGCTTGTACTGGAATATCACGGTGTCCAGCACAGTAAGGTTTTCAGATACATTTGCCCGCACAGTGATGTTCACACCGGGATCAACGTCATTCTCAGAACTAGGCTGGGTGGAAAGGCTGACAAAAAGAGGTGGCAGCGCGTCTATCGTGAAAAGCCTTGCGCTGCTGGAGTTGGGGTTTCCTGTGTCATCCCTGCAGGCAATGCTCCAGTTATGCAGGCCATTGATTATGCCCTGGACTGAAAAGATAGTCGCAACCCCGCTGGTTACTAGGGTATTTGACTGGTTAATAACGCCGTCGATATATATTGAGCAGTTAAGCGTGCCGGATGTTTCATCAGCCGGAGTAAAATTGAATGCGATGCTGCTGGCTGAGATGTTGTACAGGTCATCCGGGCTGTTAATGGTGAGCGTTGGCGCTATTACATCGCCAACATTGAAATAGGTGGTAACTGTGTTGTTCACATTGTTGGCTGTGTCATTGGCAATAAAGGTGACGTTATACCTCCCGGCAAGCGTTGTGTTGCTGAAAGTAACGTTGTACAGGGGATTGCCGCTGCTGAACAGCTCTGCCAGCTGCGCAAAGCCATTAGGGAGAGTGATGTTTGCACTCACCGCCGACACATTGGTGTTATCTGTTACATTTGCGGTGAGATTCACAGCATCACCTGCCGAGAAGTCAGCGCCGGGCTGGGGCGAGACATTGGCAACAAGCGGATAGGACGAATCCCCAACCGAGAAGGTTCCGGTTACAGAGCTGTTGACATTATTTGATGTGTCATTTGCTATTATCCTCACTGTATAGGTCCCTATCAGAATTGTGCTTGAGGTGTTGGCTTCATAGCTCACATTGTTGCTGAGATTTACCATGACAAGCTGCCCGACTGTCCCGTCAGGCAGGGTTATATTGGCAATGACTGAAGACACGTTCCTGTCGTCGGTGACATTGGCGCGGATGGTAACGTTGCCGCTCTGGTTGAAATTGCTCCCTGCAACCGGAAGCAGAATCGTGACATTCGGTGCCAGCGTGTCTCCCACTGTGAAACTCGCGCTTTGTGTGGTGTTGTAATTGTGGTGCCTGCTCGTGTCGTTGGCCACTACCCTGATTGTGTAAGTTCCCTCAGCGGTTGTGTTGGCAAACCCGGATATGTACCTTGAGTCGTTGTCCGCATCATAAAGGGTCAGCTGCTGAACTGTACCGTTGGGGAAGGTTATATTCGCCAGAACCGAGTCCACGGCAAGGTTGTCAGTCACATTCGCAGTTATGTTTATCAGCGTGCCCTGCGCTATGCCATTGCCCTGGGATGGGCTTATGGCTGTAACCCCCGGCGGAGTGTCATACCTGAACCAGTCGAACATGGCTGCCTCCTGCCTTCCGTTCAGCACTGAAGAACTTGTTTCAAGGGGAGAGGCAATTATCTCGCTGAAGTTTGTCCCGTTCCACAGGATGGCAGTAACCCCTTTAGCTATGTCATGCACGATGGCCATTACCTCATTGGTTGCCGGGTTGGCTGTTAACCGTATAATCTTGATGTCATCAACCGCGAAGTTGGGGGTATGGATTCCCTCGATTATGTTTGAGACAGACCAGGCATTTGTGGACTTGGAAAAATTGAAATATGTCAGGCTAAGGTTGTCAATCCCTGTATATGCAAAAATTGCCTGTGTTCCTGATGCCTGCCATGCGCAGTCTGCGTTATTGGAATTGATGCCGGCAGGTTCTGTCGCCGCATCCTGCCCGGGAGGACCTGACAGCACAGTGCTTCCATTCCACATCCTCACCTCTACGTCGTTGCCCGCATCTTGGACGATAAAGCCTATGTAGTCTGAGGTTGTATCTGCGCACAGCCTGGTTGAGTCAAGGTTGTCGCCCAAATCAATGGTCAAAGGGCTGTCCCATGTCTCTGATGCCGAGGTGTATTGGCGATAGACCAGATTATTGACCTCTCCGTAAACTGCGAGCCCGTCGCCGCTTGAGCTTTCCCATGCGAAGCCGAAATGCTCCTCAGTTGTTGAGGCTGCCGTCGTTGAAAGAAGAAGCTCTTTGGAAGTGTCAAATGATGTTCCGT
>JAGVYJ010000023.1:9529-17194 GCA_018303315.1 Candidatus Woesearchaeota archaeon
AGAGATGGCTCAGGTCGTTCTGGATAAGCATCATTATCTCGTCGGAGCCGGGCTTTGCTGTCAGTGATATCCAGTTCATGGCGCTGCTTGACAGGTTTGGCGAGAAAACCTGGGCATCGCCGTAGCCTGTACCGTTCCACACTATGTAGGATATGTTCAGGGCTGCAGCAGACAAAATGGCATAGGCAATAAGCGCATCACCCGACAGGTCTTCAACAGCAATGTCAAATGCACGGTAAGCCGCATTTGGGGCGTCAGTGCTGACCTCAAGCAGGTTTCCCCATGCATTGCCCGAATACACCTGTATGTTAACGTCGTTGGATGTATCCTCTGTCCCCATCAGGATTTCATTCCTTTCGTGGTTGCCCTTAACCACTACCCATGTTATCTCCCCCACTATGCTCTGGCTGCTATCCTCGATGCTGAAATTATTGGTTGCATCCCATGTCCGGAACCGCGGGGTAGCTACCGATAGTTCTCCGTAGGCCGCCAGCCCGTCGGCGTGAGTGGAGTTTACCTGGGCAAAGGCTGTTGCAGGGAATAGTATGCTCATTGCAACAACAAGGGTTGCCAGGCTCCGAGATTTTGCTCCCATAAATACACTTCAGCCCTTCATGCTATCCATGCCGCTGTATACTTCCTGCTCAGGATAGACAACTATGCCCTGGCCAGTTATCTGCAGGGCTACAATCCTCTGCTCATGCTTTGCCCCTCTTAACTTGAGAATTTCAATGGCCTTTTCCCTGACGTTGCCCTTTCTGAAGTTGTACAGCACTATCACCCCATCCGCCAGGAACTCCTCCACGCCTGTCCTGCTGTATATCTCAGGAGCCTGCGCAGTCTCGGTGATGAGGAAGGATGTCGCATCGATGCTTTCAAAAAACCTGAAAAGCTGCTGGATGTATATCCTGTAGCTGTTCTCATTGGAGCGGAATGCGGAAGCGATTGCTGACAATGAGTCAACAACTATTATGTCCGGGCTGAAGCCTTCCGGGAACAGCACAGGCTGGATGTCTATAAGGAGCTCGCCTTTCGCCTTCATCAGCAGGGCATCCACGCTTCTGGAAACATCGAAGGGGTTGAATCTTTTAATGACCAGGTTTCCGTTCCGGATTAGCTTCCCTGGATTCCAGCCAAAGTCCTCCATGTGCCTTACCAGATTCTGCTCAGACTCCTCGAAGCTCATGAAAATGCATTTCTTGCCCTGGCTTGCATGGGTGTTAAGGATGTGAAGGCACAGCAGGGTTTTCCCGCTGCCTGCCCCTCCAGCTATAAGTATCGCGTGGCCTCTTGGTATGCCCTGGCTGAGCAAAGAGTCAAGTCCGGCAACCCCGGTTTTTATGAACTTTCTTTTGGAGGCATCCGGCTGAGAAACACTGCCCGGGGATTTTAACTGCTTCATGGGTTCCTCTCCTGTTTTCCCTGCGCCAAGATTGGCGATTAAAGCGTCTTTTATCGACGCCATGGATTGCCCTGATGGGCTTTCCTTCCTGCCTTCCAGGTATTGCAGCCTGTGAAGTGTTTTCGTAAACTGCTGTTTGTCCGGGTATTTGGAAAGGTAATTTGCTACGTCGGGAAGCTGCAGGGAATCCTTAATCCACTGCGCAAAGTCGTTTTTTCCTTTGACATAGTGGAGGAACTGGTTCTCATCAAGGGCGTCAATGCACTTTCCAAGTTCTGCAAGATTGCTGGCTTCGCAGCCATTCCCCAGCATAAAATTCTGGCCTGGCACTGCTTGCTTGCTGAAATCAGATTGCTCAATTGCGTTCAGAGCCAGCAGAAAGTCCTCCTTGCTTTCAGCAGCCCTCAGCTCTTCCGCCAGTTCGTGCATGGAAAGCGAATGCTCCACCCATTCAGCAAAATCATTCTTGCTGTCATTCACGTGGCTTCTGAATAGATTATCGTCCAAGTCCTCAATGCATTGCCTGAGCTCGATAAGGTTCCCTATGCGGCAGCCGTCTGCACAGAAGAATAATTCACTCGCCTCTGCATTTTTCAGACCGGACTCCATTCTTGCGCAACTATCCCTCTTTATATATAGCTTATCTTGGCGCACAGGCTAATAAAAATTTTTCCATAGTCACACCTTATTGGTAGTAACTAATTATAACCAATAGTCACCAATAGGGCTTGCTAGACCATTTCGATGTAGAATGAAAGAGTGTTTGCCCCTGAGGGCAGATATCTTCTCAGGAGCACAGGTACCTGGATTTCAAAGTCATAGCTCCCATAGCGCCCTGGCACATTTTCGTTCACAGCTGTGACAAACACTACATCCTGGCTGCCATCGAACTCAGGGCTGCTGTCTGAGCTGTCCCAGAGAATTCCTGTCCGGAATGCCGAGCTGTTTGTGCTGTTGATTACAGGTACGTTCTGCTTGAACTGCCAGAAGACGGTAAAGTTCTTCAGTGCCTCTATTGCCCCGCCTGAGGTATAGCTGAGGTTGACAGAATCATTGAAAGCGCTCATGTTGAGCCGCCCGTCCAGCTCATCGAAGTCATTGGCGCCGTTTCCCCCGTCAGTGCGCCTGCCGAAGACCTCCAGGCTTGTCCATTGTATGTCCCTTCCTGATTCCGCCACAAAGAGGTTGCTTGCCTCAGCAGACCATCTCCCGAAGGACAGGTTGGATATTGGGTCGAGCACAATCACCCCGGAAACATTGCCGAAGTAAACCTGCCAGCCCACAAGGGTTATGTTCCTGCTGGCCACGTTGTTGTTTTCATTAACCTCAGGCACATTCCCTCCTGTGGCTATTGGAGGGTCTACGACGACATAAAGCTCGTGAGGTCCTGGAAGTGCTGACCAGTATGTGCTCAGGCTCAAATTGCTGTGATGGCTTATATTGATTGACTGGTTTGCCCCTATCTGGGTGCCGTTGACATCAGGATTGCCGTCGAAAAACTGCAGGGTTGCATTCCCGTCAGCGCCCCCGGTGTTATATATAGTTACATTGAGCTGCAGGAGAATATTCTCTATGAGGGGTGACTGCTGTATTGCAATGTCCTTTGTCTGCACCAAAAAGTCCGGAGGCACCGCAACATCAAGCGAGAAATTGCCTGATATGTTGCTGTTGTTGAGTATGTCATAGCACTGTATATACCAAGTATAGTTTGCATTGAGCAGGAACACAGAAAAATTGTATTCGGGGCCGCGCTTTACAGCGGTGGAGTTGCTCTGTTTGAAGGCATCGTTGATGAACAGGCTGCAGTTTTGTATTTCCGAATGGTCAGAGACATTATACCTGAAAAATAGGGTGTTATTGGCTGCTTCCACAGTGCCATTAAGCGGGGTTGCATTTATGTTTGGGGGGATTAGGTCTTCGACTGTGATATTGAGAATAGCATCAACGTAAGTGTTGTCAAAGTATTCAACATCGGATGAGCAGCTGGAATTTACCGTGATATTGCCGTTGCCTATCCGCGAGCCGTTGACGGTGAAATTGGTGAAAGCAACTGCCTGAATCCCTATACTGCCAAGGCTGTGTGTTGCTGTTTCGCCTACTGCCAGCGCAACTGCCAGGGCAGGGGTGTTGTTCAGCATTATTACAGCCTGGCAGCTGGTTCCGAGCTCATTGCCTATATTCTGAATCCTTACGCTGACATTGAAATATTCCGAGTAGTTAACCCTGTGATGATTGCCAGGCAGCAGAATTGTGACATTCATCTCGCTGGGCCTGGACTGGTTCAGGTAAACGTTCTGGTTGTCCATGTCGCCCTGCAGCACAAAATGACGCCTGCCAAAGCTGCTCACATTCCAGGCTGTGGTTGTCGCATTATCCCCATCAGTGCCCCCTATCGAGACAGAATACCTCCCGGGAAATGGCCCTGCACCAGTGGTGCCTGCAATCTGGTCATTGTTATCGATGTCCCTGACCAGGAAAGGCGTGCCTGCAGGCACCTGGTCCAGCTCACTCTCTGTGTGGTAAACGAATCCAGAAACCCCATGAGGGGATGGCGGCGGAGCCTGGGCTGTAACTGCAAGTAACAGCGCAATGAAGACTGCTGCTATCCACCCCCTTTGTCTGCCCGACATTATCGGGACATTAAACACTGGGGATTTATAAAAATACTCTTATTTGCGGACTACCTGTCTTCGCCAAAGTCAGTTGTGTCTTCAGTATCCTCGTCTGACTCCGTATCCGGACCTTCATCCTCTTCTCCAGAATCATCCTCTGAAAGCTCTTCACTTGCCTCTTCCTCGCTTTCCTTAGCTGGGACAGATCCTGTCTTTCCAAGTGATTCTGCCATAGCTACTTTCCGGAACACCTTGTTAATCCTTACATGGACTTTGTCTCCGACTTTTGTGCCCGGCACAAAGATTACAAAGCCTTCCTTCTTTGCCACGCCATCTCCCTTTGCGGCTATTCCTTCAATCTCCACATCCAGCTCCTCGCCTTCGCTTACAGGCACAGGCTTTGCTGAGCGGAAGTTCCTTTCCCTTGGGTTCCAAGCCCTGTTGCCCTTGTATTCATTCCCTTCGTCTCTTTCATATCCCATATTTTCGTCTCCCATTTCTTACCTCACTTTAACAGTATTTTTAGCGCTCTGGTATTGTGCTAACTTTATAAATATTACCTTAATACAGCGCTGGCAGCCGCAACCCTTATAAATAATCCCTCTACCTTTTGCTTGAATGGCTGATAAGAATCGTGCTGCAAAAAAAGGCTCGACTGTGCAGATAAGCTTCATGGTTATGAGCGAGCAGGGCCAGGTTTTCGAGCAGTCTGCAAAGGGACATTACCTCAGGTTCGTGGTTGGCGAGGGCCAGGTTGTTGAGGGCATCGATGAGGCTGTTGCCGGAATGAATGAAGGGGAATCCAAAACCGTAACAATCCCGCCGGAAAAGGGTTTCGGGAAACGGGATGAGCGCATGATGCTGAGGGTGCCCAGGAGCACGCTGCCGGTTTCCACTGAAAGGCCTGTCAAGCCAGGCGACTATCTCTTCCTGCGCAGGAAGGACGGGAAAGAGCAGCAGGTGAAGGTTATAGAACTCAGGCCTGACTCAGCCCTGCTCGACCTTAACCACCCGCTGGCAGGCATCACGCTTAAGTGCCAGTTCAGATTGGAAGTAGTGGATTAGGCCAGAACAGATACAACCAGTTCTCCAAATATTTTGAACAGCACTATATTGGCTGCCAGGCTGGTCAAAGGATATACAATGCCCCGGCCAATGCTGGTTCCCATAGGGATGTAAAGCAATGTCACAAGATTGTATGCTGCTGCTGCCAGCAGTCCCAGCCAGAATATCTGCATTGTGGGAAAAGAGCTTGCCACTGCCACCCCTGCCAGTATGCCCGCCAAAGCTATAAATTCCCTTAACTCCAGCGCCCCCATCATGCCCCTGACGATTATCCTGCCGGCTATTCCCACTACTGCTCCGGCCCAGAATCCAAAGGCCAGAGTCATTATCACGGCGCCAAACAGTGTTGTGTGGACATCCATTGGCAAGTCAGCATATTTCCTCTGGGGGATTGTTGTCAGCACATCCAGAAGAATGAAGCCCAGCCCAACCACTACCGCAGTGAAGAACATACCGAAAAGTATAGCTGCGCCAATTGCAAGAAGCACATAGAATATCTTAACGCCGTAAATCTCACGGGGGTATGCATATGCCATGCGTATAGCTTGTTTTTTCGGCTTCATCTTATTTAAAGATTTGCAAAAAATATTACGCCAGGGCCCGGATTTGAAGTTCCCACCAAATACGAAATTTTACATCAGTTCGTGGGACTTCGCGCAGCGAATGTCCCACTTGACTACTTTTGATGAACCTTTTCGTAAAAGGTTCCGGGATGTCCTTGCGGACACACGCTTTCGAGGCGTGCGCAATAGCCGGATTCTGCCACCCTGGCATTGGAGAAAGATAAGCCCTTGGATTTTTAAGGGTTTGTATTTCAGCTCAACAGCGACATAAGCCATCCCCAGAAGCCCTGCCAGAAGGACTTTTTCTGCTCCTGTTTCGGGGGTTCAGGAGCAACAATCACTATGCCCGTATCGTTTTCCGCTGGCTGGCTGCTGCTTTCCACGGCTTTCTGCTGTGGGCAGTCCTGGACTGCAAGCTGGATGCGCTTGTCATCAAGGAGGTAGTTCTCATTATAGAAAATTCCAGTCAGGTCAGCGCCGTAATATGCCTCAACCATTATGCTGTAGACCCCTTGTTCCACGTTGTCTTTAATCCTGATTGGTATAACCATGTGATAGGGTTTTTCATCCCCGTCCTTGTCAGGCCTGATGAACTGGCCTGTCTGGTTGATGTCCAGACCGAGTTCAGGGCTCCTTACCTTAACAAGGCCCCGGTCCTCTGTCTGTGCTCCCCAGTTTACCACGTCCAGGCTCAGAATCGCCTCCCGGATGCAGCTTAGCACAGTCGTGTCAAAAGCGAGATTTTGTATGTCAGCATCATGGCTTTTCCTCACTACATTGACAAAAATGTCCCTTTTCAGGCTTATGTCATTTCCATCCATGGCAGCACCAATTTCGACAAACAGATGGTAAAGCCCGGGCCTGACTGCCTTTGGTATGTCGAATCTCAGTGTTTTCCTGGCAGTGTCGCCGGGTGAAAGCCTGGCCAGAGAGGCCTCGTCCTCCAGGTCAGCGTCTTCCTGAACCTCGCTTAGCGTCCCCTTGATGTCTATATTGTCCACAGTTGACTGGGCATCGGTGTTTATCAGCATAATCCTCACTTCAACTGTCTGCCCAGGCAGGGTTGACTCATTCAATAGGCCGTCAACAGACACATTCCTGATGAGGGTGTTGTTGACCTTGACATCTATCTGCTCTATTTCCAGCCCTGCCTGCACCGCAACTGCAAACACCAAAATCAGCAGCCCAAGCATAAGCGCAAATCTTAAGTTCATAAGAGCAGGGAGTCCCTAATCATTTAAAAATCTTCACCATTACAGCAGGAACCTTTAAATAGCTCTAATAAAAATTTTATCGAATGACCTGGTTTGTACTTCTAAGGAAAATTGTCAAGTTTATTAGAAAGACCGGTGTTGACAGGTTGCCTTTTGTTAAATCTGCTTATAGGCTTTTCTATAATGCCATTCTGGTTAGATTTAAACCTAAATACTTAGATGTTGAAGGTTTCAGAATTTATCTTAATCCCGCTGATCAAAGTATTTCTGACCGGTTAATAATGAACAAGAAGTACGAACAGTTTGAGACAGAGATCATGAAAAATCATGTAAAGAAAGGAAGCATAGTATTAGATATTGGAGCAAATATCGGAATTCACACTTTGCTTCTGGCAAAGATTGTGGGCACCGAAGGCAAAGTCATTGCTTTCGAACCTGACCCCGATAATTATTTCTATTTGAAGAGAAATGTGAGAGCTAATAACCTTTCGAATATCCATTGTGTAAGAAAAGCTATTTCTGACACAAATGGAATCCTATATTTGTATGTCAATGCCGACAATAAAGGAGATCATAGGACTTACGACTCAGCTGACAACAGGAAAAAAATCAAGATTGAGGCTGTTAAACTGGATGATCATCTTAAAGACTTTGGTGGGAAAATTAATTTCGTTAAAATGGATATTCAAGGAGCTGAATACAAGGCTGTTAAGGGAATGATTCATATATTGTCGAATGCAAACATGATAACTGAGTTTGATCCGTATTTATTGGAAAAAGCTGGTGTTAAACCTGCCGAGTACTTAGAG
>JAGVYJ010000024.1:0-7619 GCA_018303315.1 Candidatus Woesearchaeota archaeon
GTTCTGATAGCCTGTCTGGCCTGCATGGGCAACTGTCCAGCTGCGGTTGCCGCCCCATGGCCCAACATTTCCAGGGCCACGCTTAGTCTTTTCCGATTTCTTTGCACGTATAGAGACGCCAAACCTTTTCACAGGGCCCTGAAATCCCTTCCCCTTCGTGACGCCATGAGTGTCAATCTGCTGGCCTTCACTGAGCACTTCATCCACCAAGATGTCCTTGCCCAGCTTTTCCCCTGCAAAAGCCAGCTGTTCTTCAGGAGAGCCGCTCAGGGCAAGCTCGAAGAGCTCAGGCTTCTTTTTTCTTATGCCCGCCAGATTCGGCTGTGTGTGAACCAGAAGCCTGACTGCTGCGATATCCTTTTCTTCAGGCTTGGCCTTTGCCTGTTTTGGCAGCTTTATTTTCCTGCTGAGGTTTTTTTCCTGCTTTTCAGCCAGGACCTCTCCGGCTATGCGCAGGCCATCGTATCCTGTTTTGTAAATGTGATATCCAGCCACTCTCAGGGGAGGGCATTCAATGATTGTGACAGGCATGGAGATGCTTTCGCCCTTTGACGGGGAATATCTCCTGTTATCGGTGACAATCGCATGCGTCATTCCTGCCTTGTATCCTGCAAATCCGAGAACCCTGCTTTCCCTGCTTTGCGTAAAAGTCCTTATTCTAGAATAGGCGCGCTTGGCCCTTTTTCTCGGCCAAAACTGCATGCTCCCTTTGTGCGGTTGTCTTATTGTAGGCATTGCGCTCTCTAATGCTGTTATCTGCAAAACGCCTTTAGCTGAACCTTCAGAGAGAAGTTAGTATGCCTTCATTGTACTGAAAAGGTCCTTTTCAGGCGTGTTCGGCAATCATTCAATATTTAAACCCTGTTTAAATATGCTTCACAAGCAGAACGCTGGAGAAGGCAGTCATTTATAAATGTATCTGTTCTGGAACAGCTTCTAGTAACCCGCCCTTTCAAGCAGTTTCCTTGTCAGCTGGAGGTCAGGCATGACGTGATAGCACCAGTCTGTGGCAAACTTCTTTGCCGCCCTGCTGTTCAGCTTTTTCTTCAGGTCAATCTTCTCATCTTTTATCTGCCGGAGCATCTCATCAGAGACAGTCTGCCCTTTTTCAAGAATTTTCCCTATCCGGGAAGCCAGCACATGCTCTTTCTTCGGGCTGGTTTCAAGCGCGAATTTCACAAAGGCTTTGCAGTAGTCATAAATCTGCGGGTCCTTCAGGCCGTCAACAGCGGATGAATACTGCAGCACAGCATGGACCATGCTTTCAGGAGGGATATACAATTTGTTCTTTTCCACGGTAAACGGCTTGTGGATGCCGATGTCGCTGGGGGGTACGACAAGCTCCTCCCTGTTGACACGGTGGAGGGCTTCCTGGAGGAGGTAAGACATCCCGAGGCAGTAGCTTGGCAGGTTCATGTCCATGCCCCTGATTTCAAATGTGCCAACCTTGTTAATCTTGATGGGGTTCCATGAGTAATCAAGCTTCTTCCCGTACTTGTGGATAACCGCCGGGTCGAAGCCATGCATCAGCAGCTGGCTGCGCCAGACATCATACCTCTTTTCAATAAGCCTGAGAATGTCAGTTACCGTGTTTATGTAAGGCTGGAGCCCGCCGAATAGCTGGAATTCGGAATGAAGGCCTTCATGCCTGAGGTTTTCGCCGCCCCTGTAATATATGACCCTTGAATCCTTGGCGATGTGGTAGCCCTGCATGAAAGGGCTGCTCTGCATCAGCGTGGCCACAACAGGGTCGGCAGCTATAAGGAAATTGTACAGGCTGACTGTCCTGACATTGCTTTTCTCCTTCCTCGACACCTTTATTGTTCCGGAGCCCCTGTCAAACACGCTCCTGGAAAGTGAGTAATGGAACTGGAATGCGCTGCACATGCTGGCAATCTTGAACTTGTCAGTGCCGACCAGCTGCTCCTTTATCTCATACCATTTCTTTTTGCGGAAGGTTGGCTCGAATTCCCCTGGATGGGTGCCATAGGGATACAGCAGCACTTCCAGCTTCTTTGCCGCTTCGATTACATGCTCAATAGTGTCAAGAACCTGCAGGAATGACTTGGCAACATGCGCCTTCGGGTCGGTAATTATCTCTATCTGGTGCTCGCCGAGTTCTCCGGATACCAGATGTTTCCGCACTTTTTCCTGGCTTTTCCTTTTCAGGGCCATGCCCTTGTTCACTATGCTTCCGTCACGGGCAACTGTGAACAGCTCCAGCTCGAGGCCCATCCTGGCTTCATTGCCATTTGCCATAGAGATTTTCTGAGAGCTCTTATGGTTTATAAGAGTAATGGTTTACGGCTTTTAAACAAGTGAATAAACCTGGAAAATTTCCGGTGCGGGCTGGTACAAGCTTATTAATAAGTTCATTCCCTCTATTGAGGAAAAATATTTATATGCTAAGTAAGACTAATCTTACCTGGTGATGTAAATGTTTGACATAGGCCTGACAAAAATGAGCGCCAAGGGGCAAATTGTGATTCCGCAGGATATGAGGAAGGATTTCAGAGTAGGCGACAAGCTTTTAGTGATAAAGAATGGTGACCAGCTGATTCTGAAGAAAGCCAGCCAATTCAGCAAGAGACTGGAAAACGACTTGGAATTTGCCAGGCGGACAGAGGATGCCTACAGGAGATATGAAAAAGGCGAGTTCACAGAGATGAGCCATGAGGAATTCATGAAAGAAATCAGGAAATGGTAAATGTCCTTTTCCATCCTTTTTTCAGGAGAAAATTCTCAAAAATAAGGGACAAAAACCTCAAGAACAGGATAATAAAGCAGTTTGACAAAATTGCCAGGAATCCTGATATTGGGAAGCCCATGAAGTTCGCCCGCAAAGGGACAAGGGAAGTCCATGCAGGCTCTTACAGGCTATCTTACACCTATCTGGAAGATAAAATAGTATATCTCGACCCGTACCATAAAGATGAGCAATAGATTATTTTCCGTGGAATCTCACTTCTTTTTCCTGGTCATTCCGCCGCTCTGCCGGAACTTCCTCCTTGCATAAACAGCAGGGTTTTTGCATGTCTGGCAGATGCTCTCCTCGCATTTCACGCCAATGTCATAATAATACATCCTGTTGTCGCAGTTCGGCGGAGGGATTTTTTTCCTGTTCGGCTTGTGGTAGCGCAGATGTCCCTTGATGTAAACTTCTTTCAGGGGCTGTTTGTTGTGCTTGTTCCATTCGTAAAGCCTTTTCTCAATCATCTCATGGCTCCAGCCTGCAGTGCTCAGGAAATTTGTAAGGACAAACAAAGCCCTTTTCCTTCCGTCGCCAAGGCCCCCGAGCATCTTGATGATGCATGGGGGGAACATCTCCTCGGGGATTGCCTCAGGAAGCTCTTCAAAATCCTTCTGGAAGCCAGACTTTTCATCTTTTCCAATGGAGGGCTTGAAATCATAAGCCTGCACCACAAGCCTTGAAGCCTCGTTAGGCACGGACTTTGTGCTGTCCAGAAATGCAAGTTCAGGTTTGACCTTTTCGGGCGTGGCATCCTTCTTGTCAAATGTCAGTATTTTCCCAACAGGGATGGGCAGGGAGACAAGCCCGGATTTTTCGTGCAGTGAATAGGGCATCCTGTACATGTGCCTGTGGGACAAAAGCAGGGTGTCAACACTAAGGATGGCAAAGGGATTGAATCTTGTCACAAACTGGGTGCTGCCGCATTTTGTACAGGCATTTCCGGCCTTGACATCCTGGCGCTCCATGAATACATTGCATTTCGCGCACTGCCTGTACTGCTCTCCAGGACCGGCATTTTCCACTGCCTGGCAGCTGGGGCATATGAATACAGAGCTGTTTTCCCTGCCGCCTTCCTGCACGTCACCGCATTTCCTGCAGAGCTTTTCAGCAATCTCACCCACAGGCTTGCCCAGCAGTTCAGCAAGCCGCTCCACGGTTTTTCCCCTGAGTATGCTTGTTGACAGCTCATAATCCGTGTGCTCTGAGTTAATATAGTCAATGAGATATCCCGCAATCCTGCGCGGCAGCTCAGGGAACATGGTTTTTGTCTCAGCATTGCTTATCTTTTCAGGAAAGCTCGCAAAAGGCACGCCGATATGGAATCCCTTGTTGCCTGAGAACTTGACGGTAACCGCCCTGATGCCATGTGCCTTCAGAGCTTTGACAAGAAGATGGGCTGCGAGCTTTGAATACTCCCAGTAAGGGCAGTCAATGTCAAGCACAAGGTCAAAGCCTTTTGCCAGCATGGCTATTTCCTGCCTGCTCATCTCTGTCTTGATGTGCATGGGATTGTTCCATAGCTCCTCTGAGCAGTGGAAGCTGGTGGCGCCTTTCTTCGCGAACTCCCCGACATCATTCGGGTAAGGCAGGATGTCAGGCCTTGAGCCAAAATTGTCAGTGAACTTGACAGCTATTTCCCTGCCCTTCCCGGCCAGGACTATGGCTTCCTGTATTTCAGGCCTTGAGTAATAATTAAGAGCGGTTTCCGGCTTGAGCATGCTGGCTGGGATTGGCATGAGCGTATAAAAGGATTGTGTTAAGATATTTAAACATCAGAAACCAAACATCTGATAATGGATGAGCTGGACGAATTCATGGAAAAGCTGAGGAAAACAAGGAAACTTGTCATTGTCGAAGGCAAAAAGGACAGGGCAGCGCTTGAAAGCATTGGTGTGAGGAAAATTATAGAGCTGAACAAGAGGCCCCTGTATGAAGTGGTGGAGGAAGTGGCAAAGGCAAGCAAGCAGGCGGTAATCCTGACAGATCTTGACAGGACAGGAAAGCTGCTGTTCGGGAAGCTTAACTCGGCGCTGTCACAGCACGGAGTCGAGGTTGACAATTACTTCAGGGAATTCCTTTTCAGGCACACAAAGCTGACGCAGATTGAAGGCCTTCCTGCCTATCTTGAGCACAAATAATTAAAAGCCAGGATTCCTCTCTGGCTGCTCATGTCTGAAACCGGTCACAACCACCATGGTTTTGCGCTGCATGTCCCCTGGGCAGTCTGGCTGTCCATTGCAGCATTCCTGCTAATAGGGCTGTTTTTCCCAGGCGAGTCTGTGCCTGCTGTCTTTGCAATAGCTGTTGTGCTTGGCCAGGTATTGCTGCAAGACTTTATACACTATTTAGGCTGGGAAAAAGCGGTGCATCTCGAGCTGCTCTATCCTGCCCTTGTTGTGTATGCCTATTTCGGCCATCTGACATGGGTGCTGATTCTTGGATCCCTGGGGAGCTACTGGAACAAATATACTTTTCCTGTGGAATTTGACCCCCTCAACATAATAAAAGACGGAGTGGCAAGGATACTGATACCGGTAATGATAATACCAAGCTTCTGGGAAACCATGACACTGGCCCAGTTCGGCATAATTGCGGTGATACTCTATAATGCCGTATGGCCCATAGTCAATACTCCCCTGGAGCACGGGCATTTCCAGGTGTGGGAGCTGCATGTCCATATGGCGAATATGGTTGTGTGGGTAACTGCATTCTTTGTACTCGGGTTAACAGCATAATCTATGCGCTCAGAACCAGAGGGATATCATAACCACTCCAGACATCCCACAGATGCTTTCTTCGGAAATCAACAAGCCTGTCCATTGCCGCAATATGTTCTGCTGTAAGCTCTCTGCGATAATAAGGCCAAACCTTCCGATAATCCCTTGCAACATAATCTATAGAAGCATCTCCAACTTCATCCATCAACAGACCGTCGATATATGCAGCTTCTCTCGCAACCTCATTTATCATAGGAAGGTTGCCTGAAAAGCCCTTGAATGCAAAACGTCTCTCATACACAGTCTTACCTGTCCTTCCAACCCAAATTCTTGAATGAGACAGGTAAGCCACATCCAATGGACCTTCCGGATTTCTTAAAAGACGGAAGTCTATGCTTATTCCAGACTCCAGATTGGTCCTGTTCAGCTTGCCAGAGTCTCTATTGACATGCACAACCCTGTCTGGCGCAAGCACCACATACCACGGCACAAATGTGAACAGCCTGTATTCAAGCCATAAAGCGAACTCGTTCATGGCCTGTATTCCCCGTCGAGAACTTTCCTTATCTCGGCTGCCTTCTTCTTACCTATCAGGGTGACTCCCTGCAAATCCTGCTCAGAGGCATTGGCAATATTCTTTATCGTCTTAAAATGCTTAAGGAGAGGCCTGGCCAATGCTGTGCCAATCCCCGGAAAACTTGACACAATGTATTCCTGCTGCTCGGGAAGGGAGGTCACGTGCTTGTCTGCGTGCGGGCTGAAGGAAACGCCGAGCTCATCCTGCTCGCGCTTTGCAATAGTGTAAAGCATGGCTGCGCTTTCCCTGGCAGTTTTCGTATACAAAACAGGAACCCCGAAATCAACAGCTATTGCCGCAAGCATGCCGTTAATCGCGTTCGGATGGACGTTCCTCACGCCGTAAATGCTCTCTTCGCCCTCCACCATTATCAAGGGCTTTGGAAAGCTTTCCTTTATTGACTTCACCTGCTCGAACAGCCTGCCGTCGATAAGGCTGTTCACAAAATCCTGCACTGTCTTGAACTCAACGGCAACCCTCTTGCTCAGGATGTAGTCTCCTATAGCAAGCTGCTCAAGCTTCAGCTCGACGTTAAGCTCCAGCAGCTCCTTTATCGCGCCAGAGCCCTTCTCCCGGTGGTCAGCAAATACAACGATTTTGCTTCCGGCAAATTCCTTGAGGGTGGGCTGCTTCTCCTTCAGCTTGACCAGGCCGAGCTTGTCCTTTAGCTCTTTCAGGGTTCTGTGCATCCTTTTCTCCTTGTGGTGCGCAGTCCACCTGTATGCCTCGTCCCTGGTTCCCTTTGTCACGAGCACAACAACCCTGCCCTCCTTCTGCCTTGCTGTCCTTCCCCTTCGCTGGATTGTCCGGATGGCTGATGGTATTGGCTCGTAGAAGACCACGAGGTCGACTGCCGGGACATCCAGGCCTTCCTCGCCCACTGAAGTAGACACAAGGACATTTATTTCCCCCTGCCTGAACCTGTCAAGCACAGCCTTCTGCTCCTTCTGGCTGAGCCCGGTTTCCCCTTTCTTCATCTGCCCCACGAATATGGCCGCCCTGATGCCAGGGATGTTATTTAGCTCTTCGAGCATCTGCGATGCGGAATCCCGGTACTGGTTGAAGACAATAACCTTTGCATTTGGGTTTGATGAAACCTCTTTCCGGACTATTTTCTTTATCTCCTCTATCTTGGGGTGCTCAACCTTCTTGTCCAGGAGCTCGTATGCCTTGAACATGGCTGTCTTGAAGTAGGCATCATTCATAAGGCTCTTCACAGCCTTTGTGGCCTTCTTCTCTGCCTGCGCCTTTATAGTGTCCAGATACTTTGTGAGGGATTCCACGCTTTGCGTCTCTGCCAGCTCCAGTGCGTGCTGGAGCTTCATCAGCTCTGCCATTACCGAAACTGCCTGCCACAGCTTCCCGTCCCTGGCTCCCCTTGCAATGTCCTGGTGCAGCTCTGCCTGGAGGCCCAGCAAATCCTTCTTGGTGGCATAGCGCGTATTTATGTTGGGAGCCAAGCCGGTTTTCTTGAGTGCCTTGAGCTTCTCTGCAAAGCTGGCCTTCAGCAGCACCTGGATGTCGCCAATGGATTCAGGCAGGGTTACAGGCACGAAGTCAATTTCAATGTCCT
>JAGVYJ010000024.1:7631-11076 GCA_018303315.1 Candidatus Woesearchaeota archaeon
GTGCAACTTCTGTTATAGTCTCTATTTCTGAGCCAGGAGAAGCAGTAAGCGCCAGCACCCTGGCAAATTTTGCCTGCCTGAGGTACTGCTTTCCAATCCAGACATAGGCATATTCGCCTGTTGCCCTGTGGGCCTCATCAAAACCAAGCAGGGCGACATCCTCAAGGCTTATCCTGCCTGAGATGAGGTCATTTTCCAGGCCCTGAGGTGTGGAAAATATGACTTTTGCCTGCTTCCATAACTGCTGCCGCTTTTCCGGCGCAACCATGCCGGTGAGGGTGACAAGCTCATCCTGGCCTATCTCAAAATTCTCGAGAAAAACCTGCCTGTACTGGTCAATCAGCGGCCTTGTAGGGCCCAGCAGCAGTATTTTTGACTTTGGATACAGCTTGAGCCTGTGGGCTGCCAGCATGAGGAATATGTTTGTCTTTCCAAGGCCTGTGGCTAAAACTACAAGCGTGTTCTTCTGGGCAGCTGTCGCTAATATTGTCTCCTGATAGAGCCTCGGGGTGAAGTTTTTTATGCTATACACAGCATGATGGTAGCAGCACAGGATTTATAAGCGTTCTCTCACGGCTTTGATGAAAAGCTTATATACAGACTGCATAAATCATAAACCCATGCTCACTCCAGTCAAGAGGGCAGCGAAGATAATGCCCCTGCTCAGGAAAAGGTATGGCTCACAGACTGCGCTAAGGCACAGGAGCCATTACGAACTGATTGTGGCTGTTATCCTTTCTGCCCAGTGCACTGATGTGCAGGTCAACAAGGTCACTCCTGCACTCTTTAAGGAATATCCCACTGTGCAGAGGCTGGCAAAGGCTGACATCCTGGATGTGCAGCAGATTATAAGGTCAACCGGTTTCTACAAGAGCAAGGCAAAAGCCATAACAACAATGGCGAAACAAGTTGTCAAAGATTATGATGGCAAGATTCCTGATTCTATGGAAGAGCTGACAAAGCTGTACGGGGTCGCAAGGAAGACAGCAAATGTGGTTCTCGGCGCGGGATTCGGGAAAGTAGAGGGCATTGTTGTAGATACCCATGTTGCCAGGATAAGCCAGCGGCTTGGCCTGACAAAAAACAAGAATCCTGTGAAGATAGAAAAGGATTTGATGCAAATACTCCCGAAAAAGGACTGGTGGGACTACTCAGGCACAATAATCTGGCACGGAAGGCAGACATGCGTAGCGAAGAAGCCAAAATGCCCGGAATGCATACTCAGGGATAATTGCCCTTCTGCAGGGAAGTTCATAAAAGAGTTCTATTCAGGCTAAGGGCCGTGTGCCAATCTCTGCCTGAAATAAGCTGCGACATCAGGCTTCTTGTATTGCACAAATTCTGTCCAGGTATTCACTTTCTTGTGCCATCTTCCTGTCATTTCACTGCGCTCCCATCCCAGCTGCTCGAAGATTCCGGCAAGCTTCCTGTTTTGAAAATACATGCTTATGGTGATTACAGGCATAATGCCAGCAATCTCCATAAGGGCTCTGTATACCTGCCTTAGCGAGGCTGGAGAAGTATTCCTCCCGCCATACAGCATGTGAACATACAAACTGGTACCAATATCATTATAGCTCAGCACAATGTTAACAAAATCCCCAGGACTTCTCAACCTCCGGGATTTACGTGCCAGTGAAGTCCGCAAGTAATCAGTAACGATTCCAAACAGCCCTATGTCTGAAGCATTTGCAAGAGCACCATCCTTGATGGTAATCCTGGTCATGCGCCGCCTTTCTGTAAGGATTTCTTCTTCCAGTGCCTGCTCAAGGTCATCCATGCAGCCAGGCTAACTATAAACGCTTTTTAAAACTTTACAAAGGCAAGCAACCCAAGAATGCCGACGAGGATGAAGTAGAGCCCGACAAGAATCCTCAGGAATTTCGGGAAGGCCAGCACAAGCACTCCCATGAATATTGTCAATAAAGATGAAAGCAGGCCGCTGGTTGAAACAGTTATGTATGCCATACCGCAACTGTTTTGCTTGCCTTTTAATAAATTTATCTATCGTCATGAAATCCCTGCTTCATTCTCGGCAAACCATCCTCCATTTCAACCCACCTGGCTTTCCTTCTTCCGACAAGCCTTGCGGGGTTGCCAGAATAAATGGCTCCCGGGGGCACATCGCTCGTAACATACGAGCCTGCATTGATCTGTGCCCGGTCTCCTATTGTGACACCGGGGCCAATAACTGATTTCGCCCCAAGCAATACGCTTCTTCCAATGTTCACTTCCCCCACGATGAAATAGTCCTGCATGTTCAGGTGGGTTGCAATTGCAACTTCCACGCCCAGCATGGTTCCGTAACCTATTGATATCAGTTCAGGGAAAAAGAAATCAAACTGGCAATGCGTGGCTACCGATACCTCCAAATCCTTCCTATCTGCCTGAGGCAATTCCCGGGGAGGTCTTTCAATATGCATGCCTATGTGCCGCATCAGAGCTGTGTTAAGAGTCGGTGAAGGTGACACAAACCTAATCAGCGAAGTTATGACTCCGTTGTATTCAGTTCTTAGAGGCGACTGTATGCGCTTCCAGGCTTCATACATGCCAAGCCCGAAAATAAAGTATCTGCTCTGCGGATGCCATTCCAAGTACTGCCTGAGCTGCCCTTCAGGCAAGCGCATGTCAATGCCCGGCTTGGATGGCCGGTAAAACAGATAAGCTTCCCTGCCAGTGGATTTGACCCTGCTGCCAATGCTGACAATAACATCCTCCAGCCCCATAAGTCCGGGAAATGGGAAACTCTATTTAAGCGTTTATCTCCTGCTGTATGCCATCGCAGCAAGAGCAACGGCAGCGAAGAAAATAGTGACATCCCTGAAAACAATGTCCATGGCCCCTATGTTGAAAACCACAATGCCGAGAACCATCAATGCATATATGGAAGCAGCATAAAACACCTTCCATCCTGACAACAGCCAGACCGCAATGATTATCTGCAGCACTGAGAACATCTGCAGCAAAATGCTTCCCGGAATTATTCCGGTCATCCAGGCAGGGAAAAAGCCCAGCCAAGATGTCGGATTGACGAAAGATGCTATGGCTGCATAGGCGAATGCGAAAGCAAGCCCTAAGCGGAGCAGCAATTCCGACAAGTTATTGTTGAGTTTCATTCCACAATTATGGTGCCCTTCATCACAGGCCTGAGGTGGTTATGGTATTCCCAGTTGCCTTTTTCTGTAAATGTGAACGAATACTGCTGGTCATGCATAAGCCCCATGCAGGCATCAAATATGCCGGACTGCTCGCTGGTACCGCATTTATTTTTGTCAGAGCCCGGATAAAGCCTGTGAGTGGGATGGGTGTCTGTAGCAGGCCAGTTAGCCTGGTTTCCTGCATTGATGAAAGTGACGGTGTCTCCTGCCTTTATCGTCAATGTTTCCGGGCTGTAGCCGGATTCGCTCATTTCGACTGTATAGGTCTGTGGCGGACTCGCTGCAGG
>JAGVYJ010000018.1 GCA_018303315.1 Candidatus Woesearchaeota archaeon
CGATGTTCTTAAGAATCTGATATTGCTGTGGCGTAACATTAAGCCATTTGCAAATTAATTCATCTACTTCTATCATAGCATAGTGTAACATCCGAAATATTTATAGCTTGTTATTCCCAGTATAATAGTATGTATATTAGAATAGTTATTACGACATCTGAATTTAAATGTTTAAAGCCTGCTCATTGCTATGTCAGATTTGGGATTGGTAATACTGGACTTTGCCGGCACTCTTTATGATTGCGGCACTGAAGGACTGTATGAGGACGCAGAAAGGTTTCTTGCCGAGGTTCATGGCAAGATTCCAGTCTCCCTTATAACCCTTTATTCCCCGGGCAGACAGGTACTGATTGAGCGTCTTGAGCTGAGGCGAAGGCTTGACAATATCAGCATTGTCCCGGAAAAGAGGCCTTTCCACTTTCTGAGCGATATGATTAAGTTCTGGGTTAGCGCTGAGAATTGCCTGGTCATCGGCGATGATGAGAACGACGAACTCAGGATGGGCACTCTTCTTGGCTGCAGGACTCTTCTGGTCAACAGGAACGGGCATGAGTCGGGATATCCATCCGTGGCTAATCTTGATGAGGCACTTGCGTATTTGCCGCTTTCCGTCAGGTGAACTGTGCATAAACTTTAAAAAGCCGTTTTTCTAATCCATTGCAATGTATCTTGAACTTGGTCTGACAGGCCTGGGCTACCTGCTTGGCAGCATCTCTCCAGGCTATTTCTTCGGCAAACTGGTGAAGGGAAAGGACATCAGGAAATACGGCAACAAAAACACAGGCGCAACCAATACTTACAAAGTTGTCGGCCCGGTTTACGGTGTCATTGCTGCATTATTTGATTTCGCAAAGGGCGCCATTGCAATGTTGCTTGCCATCAGCCTTGGCCTGCATGAGTTCGTTGTTTACGGCGTTGGCTTATTTGCAGTGATAGGGCATAACTATCCCTTTTATCTTGGCTTCCAGGGGGGCAAAGGTGTAGCAACCAGCCTCGGCCTCTCATTGCTTGCAATCGTGTATTACGGCTCTCTTTACGCATTTTTGCTGACACTTGTTTTCGTGCTCAGGGCCGTGATGATTTCAAAGAATTTCAGGGGGAGGATTCACGGATGGTTAAGTGGATAAGGAAGCTTTACAGGATGCTGGGCCTTGTTTTTCCGGTTACTTACCTGGCCTTCGGCAGGCATGTGCCTTTGATTCTGCTAGGGATTGTCATTGCCATCTTTGCAGTAATTGAAATTCTCCGCTTTGCAAACAGGAACATAAACAAAACCCTGTTCAGAAAACTGCATTTCCTCATGAAGGAGAAGGAGAGGAACAAGGTGAGCACCAGCACACTGTTCGTTTTTGCCAACCTTGTCGTGATTTGGTTCTTCGAGCCCCATATTGCCGTTCCCGCCCTGTTCTTCCTGACCATAGGGGACACTGCAGCTGAGGTGATTGGCGAGAAATTCGGAAAGCACAGGTTCAGCTCAGGCAAGAGCATCGAGGGAAGCACAGCAAACCTGGCTGCCTGCCTTCTCACCGGCCTGGTGCTTATGCAGTTCATTCCCCTCTTTACAGTGCAGCTGCTTATCGTGGGAAGCATTGCAGCAACCCTGACAGAGCTCTTGCTGACTTTTGTGGATGACAACCTTTCAGTGCCTGTGGTTACTGCAGCTGCCCTCTGGGCGGCTGAGTCAATCCTTTAAGGCCTGCCAGAAAATCCTCAGCTTCGATAAGCATTATGCTGTCTGAGTAAATTATTTAAACAAAAGCCCAGTCCTCTGGCGTATGGGGGAAGACATTGACGTAAAGGCAATCTATGAGAGATTCCGGCAAAAGCATTCCCTGCCTTCTTATGACAAACTCGACCATGAGTTTCACATTTCAGAAATAGATTCAGAGGAGCACTTTCTTGAGCAGGTAAGGCACTGCATCTGCGACAAGCTGAGTGATGTCCTTTCCATCTTTGAGGATATTTTCTCCACGGACACCAACATAGCAAGGATGTACGAGAACCAGAATTTCTCAATCGCTGAGAAGGAATCCGCATTCAGCCTGTACCGCCGCCTTATGTATTTCCGGAGGTACGGGGATGAGCTGTATGTAAAGGATGGGGACGAGGCCCATGCGGAATTCATCAGGCAGATTACCGCCGAATGGCCCGGGCTGAAGGAGCAGATAGGCGTTATCCTCGCTAAGCTTAAGGAATTCTGGGTGAAAGCCAACGGAGAGCAAACCAAGGTGGAATACTTTGTATAATATTGTCATTTTTGGTATGTCAGGCGCAGGCAAGGGAGCGCAGGCAAAGCTGCTTGGCAGCAGGTTCGGCATTCCTCATATATCTACTGGCGATATTCTAAGGGACCATGTGGCAAGGCAGACCGAGCTGGGCAAAAAAGTCAAAAAGATAATGGATGCTGGCAAATGGGTTCCTGATAAGCTTATTATTGAACTGGTAAAAGACCGGCTTTCCCGGCCTGATGCGAGAAAAGGCTACATCCTTGATGGCACTCCCAGGACAGTGGTTCAGGCAGAGGCCCTCGGCAGGATAACCCGGGTTGACAGGGTGATTTTTCTGAGGATATCAGAGGACACTGCAGTTGCAAGGCTTTCCGGCAGGAGCCAGTGCATTAACGGCCATATCTACGGCACTGCCAACCCTGCGAAAATAAAGGGGAAATGCGACATATGTGGGCTAGCACTGAAAGTCAGGAGTGATGAAACCCCCCAGGCCATGAGGAGCAGGATAGGGAGCTTTCACGACAGTGCTGTGCCTGTGCTTGACTACTACAGGAAGCAGGGCAAGCTTGCTGAGATTAACGGCGAGCAGGGCATTGGCAGCGTCAATAAGGAAATATTAAAGCATATTGAGTGAAAATGGCAATTACGCGACGGATATTTCTTCGGGCTCTGGAAGCACACCCCATGCCTGTCCTTGAGGTGCAGGCATCGAGATTATTTGATGATAACGGGGAATTTGTCACTGGCAGAATCCTCTGGAGTGACCGGTTCAGCTCTTATAGTCCTGCCGCCCGGCTGCAATCACGATATTCAGTTAAAGTGCTTTCCCTGGAGAATTCTGGTGAAGAGGTCATCCTGTTTGCCGCCAGAAAAAGAGAGTACAGCAGTGCCATGATAGAAATAATAAGGGATATTGACCGCAAGGCAGGCTCCCTGTCTGACCGGCTCGATTGAATCTCCTCAGCGCTTTCTCGGTCAGGCTAAGCACAAAAATAAGTAAACTTTAAAATAGGCAAAATCCCAGGATAGCAGTATATGGCTGAAACCCTTTTTACCGAACTCAGCATAATCATACTTCTCACACTGGGCGTTACCGGCATAATGAGGCTGCTCAAGCAGCCGTTGGTTATCGGCTACATAATAACCGGCGTGCTCGCAGGTCCGTATTACCTCAACCTCCTGCAGAGCACCGAGAACCTGACCACGTTCTCGCATATAGGGGTTGCGCTTCTGCTTTTCATGGTGGGCATTAACCTCAGCCCCAATGTGGTGAGGGACCTGGGCAAGGTTGCACTGGTCACTGGCATCGGCCAGGTTGTTTTTACATCCCTGCTTGGGTTTGCTATTGCTAAGTTTCTGGGCTTCTCCACCCTTGTTTCCCTGTACCTCTCTATCGCGATTTCATTCAGCAGCACCATAATAATCATGAAGCTGCTTTCCGACAAGGGGGACCTTGAGACGCTGTATGGCAGAATCTCCATCGGCTTCCTCATAGTCCAGGACCTCATTGCGATATTAATACTGCTCTTCATCAGCTCCCTGTCCAGCCAGAGCAGGGTGTCCTTTGCCAACATAATCCTGGAGGGCGCTGGTTTGCTGGTGCTTTTGTTCATAGCCGGCATTTCCTTTCTCCCGTGGATTACAAAGGCAATTGCCAAGTCCCAGGAATTCCTGCTGCTTTTTTCAACAGGCTGGGCGCTGGCTGTAGCTTCCCTGTTCCAGTACTTCAATTTCTCCATTGAGATAGGGGCATTGCTGGCAGGGGTTTCCCTGTCACTTTCACCTTACCGTTATGAGATTGCCGCCAGAATGAAACCCTTAAGGGATTTTTTTATAGTGCTGTTTTTCATCCTGCTCGGCTCCCAGATGGTGTTCTCAGACGTCAGCCAGTATGTTCTGCCAATGGTTCTGCTTTCTGCATTTGTGCTTATTGGAAACCCTGTTATAGTCATGGCATTGATGGGCTTCCTGGGCTACACCAGGAAGAACGGCTTTCTTGCAGGGCTCACTGTTGCGCAGATAAGCGAGTTCTCATTAATCCTTGTCGCTCTCGGGGTGAGCGTGGGGCATCTGCCTGCTGACATACTTTCCCTTATCACAGGCATCGGCCTGATTACAATCGCAGGCTCGAGCTATATGATAATATATGCCAACAAAATCTATCCCTGGTTCGCCCCCCGCCTGAAGATTTTTGAGAGGCCGGGAAAGAAGGTGGATGAGCACCGCTACCACAAGGGCGGGGACTATGACATAATCCTGTTCGGATACAACAGGATAGGCTTCAGCCTGCTTGAATCCTTCAGGAAAATAAAGAAGAGGTTCCTGGTGGTTGACTATAATCCCGAGACCATACTTTCCCTCGCAAAGGAAAAGTTCGACTGCATGTACGGGGATGCCAGCGACTCTGAGCTGCTGAACGAGCTCAACTTCTCAAGCGCAAAAATGGTCATATCCTCAATCCCGGACCTGGACACCAACCTGCTCCTTATCCGCCATGTCCACCAAGCAAACCAAAGGGCAATCATAATTGTTGTTTCCCACCAGATTGATGAGGCCCTTACATTGTATGATGCCGGCGCCACCTACGTGCTGATGCCCCATTTCCTCGGCGGCAGCTACGCTTCAGCAATGATTGAGAAGCACGGCCTTAACTTCCGGAAATTCATCCAGGAAAAAGCCAGGCACATGGAGCATTTAAACAGGAGAAAAGAAATAGGCCATGAGCACCCAACTCATGACAGGCGCTAAGCAGCTCTCTGCACACTGATTTCCGCAGTTCTTATTTCCGGAAAACCATCCACTTTTCGCAGTACTTCAACAAAATCTCTTGTGTCAGCGAGCACCAAGGATGCCCTTCTGTCAATGGGAAAGGCGTAATGGATTTCAGAGTAAGGAACAAGCATCTGAGTTGAAAACAAAATAGCGTTAACATTTGCAAACTTATCCGCCCGGGGCATAGGGCCAACCATGCCCATCTCCCTCCCTATAATCTCCCTGGGTTCAGCCCTATCCATCCTTAACCTGTCAAATCCATTCCTGCCAATGCGAAGCTCATGCATCAATGCCGTTCTGTCTAAAATGTGGTTGTCCGGCATTACAACCAGGTAAGCTGTTTTTCCGTCTGAAAGCAATAACGTTTTTGCGAAAAGAAAGTCATAGTGCACAGTGCTGTGATTCTCGTATCTTCTCTTCATCTCCACCATTTCCTGCGCTGTAGTGGTTTTCTCCGGATACAATGCTACAGCGAAACTCGGGTTAATTCCATTCACGGAAGTATCTGCAAAATGATACACATGAGTCCCCCAATAAAAACTCCTTATCAACTCGTTTAAAGGAGCATCCAGATAATCCAGCCCTGCTTGTAGCAAGGCCAGTGTAAATCCCATATGGTATGGATCTTTCTTATCAATTCTGCCGGGCAGTTCCACCCTCTCTTTCACAATTTCTCCGACTCTTCTGTCTCGCCATAAGCTGCCAAGGGCAACTGCCTGAACTTCCCACTCTCTTAAAAAATGTTGACCTAAATCATCAGCAATGGCCTGCACGGGATTATCGCTGTCTAATATAGCCTGCACAACAATATCCAGTCCGGTCAGCCTTGGAACATTTGTTGTTATCATAAAGGCAGCAGAATCCAAGCCGTATATAAATCTTTCTAAAATTCATTATGTATGAGTAGTGACAAAAGAAAGATTTTTAAAGAAACAATTATTCGAAATCCAGATGCCGCCTCAGCTGAGATACCCCGAGGAACTGGTGCACAGGTTTGGAGCCAAAGCCGGTATTCTGATGTATGTTGCCCAGCATTTACCAGACATTCCTCAGGCTCGATTTGCAGCTATTGAGGCCAATGAATCCGCAGATACCTTACTGGAAAGGGCGGCCAGAGCAGGAATTGGCGACAGAGTTATTATCCGGTCAAGCGCTGTTGAGGAATTATGGGGGCTGGAAGGATGTTTAGTTACACTAGCTGTGGATGGATTGGATTCTGATATTGTAAGAGCCAATTGGTCGCATGAACCAAATACCCCTAAAGAAGATATTTACATACAAATTGTGAAAGAAAGGATTGAAGTGGTCAACACCTCGCCTCAGGACTTCCAGAGAAGACACTTATACCCTGGCTTACCTGATAAGATCCCTGTAATCCTTGCTGAATTGAAAAAACCTGAGTACAGAGGCCTGCTTATTAAACATCCAAATCAAAAGGATTATTATCTCACAACTATAAGGATCAATGATTCCGGTCCTGGCAGGCAGAGAGGAACATTTCATGCGATGCACGGAAGTCCTGTGCTAACTTATTATCCATTTGATCATGGTGTAGAGTGGATATACAAAGAACCAAAAATTAGGGAAGCCTTGCAGCAGGTAATTTCTTGGCATGATCAAATTGCAAACTTGCCCTTGATGGATGATACCTGGGCATATCAATTAGAATTTGGCATAGGCCCATTTGATGGGGAGGATTCATTACAACCTCATTTGTTCCAGGTAAGACCTTTTAAACCGGTACAGTATGCTGATTTTGAGCTAAGGCCGTATAGGCTGCCGGAGGATTCGGAGTTTGCATTCCGAAGTACCCATCTTCCCATTGTTTTTGGAGTTACCGATAGGGCAGGAATTGATCTGAAGACTTTTCAATTTGCTCCGGGAGAGTTTGCATGGGATTCCAGATTTAAAATCAGAGATCAATATTATCAGGAAGCTAAAACTTACAATACTGGCGGTGGTCCTGTCTTAATAGTAGATGACTACCTGCTTGCATTTGCAGCTGACAGTGTCCATAACCTTCGTGCCAATGTATTCACGTCAGTGAAAGGACCTTTTGCACACAATGATATCAGAGCTATTAGAACAGCGGATGTCACTGCTTTATTTTCAGGGCCCCAGATTAACTTTATTTACCCAACAGGAACGTGGGTAAACGTGGTAAGTGATGGTGTCAATATTAACATCAGAAAACTCTAAACCATATACCCGGGCTTTTCCTGCTTTATCTCCTTTGCCCTTGCCTGGGCAACCACTTTCTGCAGCTCATAGTAGGTTTCCTCGACTTCCTTGGTTACTGAGGGCGCAACCTTCTTCAGGGCTTCCTCGAAGTGCTTCAGCTTCACTTCCTTTGCTGTAAAGCTCTCCCTCAGCGCCATTATGGCAGCTTCCCTGCACACGCTCTCGATGTCCGCACCCACATAGCCTTCTGTCTTTTCAACCAGTTCATCCATGCTGACATCTTTG
>JAGVYJ010000042.1 GCA_018303315.1 Candidatus Woesearchaeota archaeon
TAGGGCTTTTCCTTGGCCCTGTGATTCTTGCCCTCTTCATAACTTTCCTGGAGATGCACAGGGGTGAGTGAATATCCAGCTGAAAATCCGTGATTTGTTCATTGCCACAGGCGGCCCGCATATCGTTGTGGTTAATAAGAAGGACGCCCTGCAGCTAGGCCTGCACTTCGGAAGCCGGGTAAGGCTGAAAAGGAAGAATTACGAGACTATTGCAATAGTTGATTTGTCTGACTCAAACTATATTGTCCCGGAGGGATACATGGGGCTGTTTGAGGAGACCCAGCTTGAGCTCAGGGCCTGCGACAATGACAGCGTGGACGTTGAATCTGTTCCCCTGCCGATGTCTGTCAATTTCATAAAGAAGAAGATTCGCGGCAAGTCTCTTTTGCCAAATGAGCTCTATTCCATAATAAAGGATTTGGTGGACAATAAGCTGAGCGAGGTCGAGATTACTTATTTTGTAGCTGGCACATACTTTCATGGACTGTCCCTGAAAGAAACAATTGAGCTCGCGAAAGCGCTTGTTAATACAGGGCAGAGGCTAAGGCTTAAAGGGAAATATATCATGGACAAGCATTCCATAGGCGGGGTCCCTGGAAACAGGACGACGATGATAGTGGTCCCAATTGTCAGCGCTGCAGGGCTGACAATCCCGAAGACCAGCTCAAGGGCGATTACAAGCCCTGCCGGAACAGCCGACACAATGGAGGTGCTGGCTGAGGTCAACCTGGAACTCCCCCAAATGGAAACGGTCATCGCCAAGACCGGGGCATGCATGGTTTGGGGGGGCTCATTGAACCTTGCCCCTGCCGACGATAAAATCATAAAGGTTGAATACCCGTTGCAGCTGGATGCAGAAGGCCAGATGCTGGCCAGCGTTATGGCAAAAAAATATTCTGTGTCTGCCACGCACGTCCTTATCGACATTCCTGTTGGGCCGCAGGTGAAAGTCCACAGCATTAAAGAAGCCAAAAAACTCAGGAGCAAGTTTGTAACTATAGGAAAAAGCCTTGGCATGAAGATAGAAGTATACGTCAGTGACGGCCGCCAGCCGATAGGGAACGGGATTGGGCCTGCATTGGAAGCGAGGGATGTCCTGTATTGTCTGATGAATGACAGGAGAGCACCCAGGGACTTGCTGGAAAAAAGCCTCATTATGGCCGGCAGGCTGCTGGAGATGGGAAAGAAAGCTAAAAAAGGAAAGGGAAAGGCAATGGCGGAAAAGCTTCTCAAATCAAAAGAGGCATACAAGCAGATGATTCACATCATAAGGGCGCAGGGAGAGCGTGCAACTGATCCTGACAAGCTTAAGCTGGGCTCGCACACTTATTCAGTGAAGGCTTCGAGGAAAGGAAAGGTCAGGGGCATTAATAACTACAGCATCTCACAGGTTGCAAGGAGCGCAGGAGCCCCGCTGGACAAAGGGGCTGGAGTTGATTTGCACGTGCGGATAGGCCATGTTGTGAAGAAAGGGGACAAACTGTTCACTGTTTACGCCGAAAATTCAGAAAATCTGAGGCGCGCAAGGCATACCATTTCATCTTCTGAGACAATAGTGATCAAATGAGGCTCACCATCCGAAAGAGGACGCTAAAGCTGATTGCTGTCATTGGCATTGCGCTCGCTGTGCTTGTTTTTTACCTCACTTTTCGGGAGAGCCCCGAGCCTGAGCAGTTCAATCTATACTCAGAAGGGCGCGGGCCATTAAGCCTGGACATTCTGGCAAGCATAGGCGATGAAAGCATAAATGTTCAGGAGGTCAGCTTCCCAAGCATTGGAGTGGTGGTTCATGGGCTGCTTTTCTCTCCTGCTAATGCAACCAAGACACCTGGCGTGATTATCCTGCCGGGAGCCGGGGTGGACAAGTTCGGGGAGATTGACCAGGCAACTTTGTATGCGCAGAACGGTTACACCGTGCTGGTGCTCGACCAGCGGGGCCATGGGGATACCGGCGGGCTTGTAAGGTCGGTGCAACAGGACTTCCAGGTCTTCCTGGAGGATGAGCCAACCTCAGCGCAGCTTATGGTATATGATTCGCTTAGGGCTTTTGATGCACTTGGTTCGCTGCCAGGGGTTGATAAGGATGATATTGCATTTGTTGGCCTGAGCCTCGGCGGCAGGATTGCAATGATTGCGGCAAGTGCCGAGCCAGGAATAAGGGGGGTTGTTGCCATAGCCAGCTCCGGCTTCAATGCAGATGTCTCAAACGTTGATGTCCATACAAAAAGATACCTGGAGGCAATCGATCCTGACTTTGCAGTGGCCAAGATTTCTCCAAGGAGGATTGCGTTTGTGCATGAGGTTACCGACTCCGTGGTTCCTCAGGCAATGGCAAGAAGCACATACGACCGGGCCAGGGAGCCGAAAGCCTTTTACAGCGTTTCCGGCTGCGGGCACGGCTATTGTCCCGCGATGAATGAGCACCTCCTCAGGGAACTGGCTTTGATGCTAAACCAAAGTTTTAAATAAGCTGGATTAATCCTCAGAAAGCATGGAAAATGTCGTTATTCTGGGCACTGGCATGGCCGGGCTGACAGCAGCAGTCTATACGGCGCGGGCCAGCCTGTCCCCACTGGTTCTTGGCGGCCCTGAGGATGGCGGCCAGCTCGGACTGACCACTGATGTTGAGAATTTCCCCGGCTTTCCTGAAGGGGTGCAGGGGCCTGAACTGATTGCCATGGCAAAGAAGCAGGCTGAAAGGTTCGGGGCAAGGATAAAGCAGGCTGCCGCTGTCAGGTTCGAGAGGAAAGGGAATAATTTTGCCTTAACCCTTGATGATGACAGCACCATTGATGCAAGAGCGGTTATTGTTGCTACAGGAGCTTCTGCCAGATGGCTCGGCATTGAGTCAGAAAAGAAGTACCGGGGAAGAGGTGTCACTACATGCGCAACCTGCGACGGGGCCCTGTTCAGGGGCAAGGAGGTTGTAGTGGTTGGAGGCGGCGACTCTGCAATGGAGGAGTCAATTTTCCTTACGAAGTTTTGCACAAAAGTGACTATTATTCACCGCAGGGATGCTTTTAGGGCGAGCAGGATACTTCGGGACAGGGCGCTTAAGAATCCCAGAATAAAGGTAAGGTGGAATTCTGTGATTGAGGAAGTTCTGGGAGACGGGAAGAAAGTAACAGGCGTAAGGCTTAAAGACACGAAGTCGGGAAAAGCCGCTGACTTCAAAACCGATGGGGTTTTTCTGGCAATAGGCCATATCCCTAACACAAAGATATTTGAAGGAATCCTTAAGCTTGACGGTAACGGATACCTGAAAATTGATTCAAGGATGAGGACAAATATGCCGGGGGTGTTTGGCGCTGGCGATGTGCACGACACTGTCTACCGGCAGGCAGTCACTGCTGCAGGGGCTGGCTGCGCAGCAGCCATTGAAGCAGAGAAGTACCTTGAGTCTCTGGAAGCCTGAATCAGATGAGCAGATTCTTCAGCAGCGGCGCCACCACAATGAAAAGGAACACGTTTATTGGGATATTCGTGGCTGAGAAAACCAGCACTCTTCCTGCGCTGCTTCCCAGCATCACGTAATACACAAACAGGACAATGTTATAGAGCAATGTCATCAGACTTCCAAGAATGACAATGTTCGCAGCGGCGCTAAGGCCTGTGATTACTGCAACAGCTGATATTGCCCCCATTATGCCAAGAGTCCTTGGGTCAAGCTTCCCGTTAAGTATCTGGCCTGCCACAATGCCCATATTTCCAACAAAAAGCCCGAAGAATATTCCGTAAATGGAACTGACCATAACCGTAGAGAACAAAAGCAATTCAAACCCTATGGGGTTGTTGACATACCTCAGCGGAATCATGCTGGCCGCAGCTACGGCGATAAAGATTACAGAGATTAGCATCTTCGGAAAGAGGAAGGAAAGCAGGATGAAAAACACAAGTATCATGACAAGCGCTATGGTCTTCTTTGTATCGACCTCGTAACTTGCCATGCCTGAATGGAGCCTTGCCGTATATTTAAATATTGCCTGCAGAAGGCAAAATATTGTTGGTGAGACTCCTTGATGAATCAAATCTCAGCAAGACCCAGGCTTACCTTGATTGCTTCATTTACTTCCGTCATGGTTTCCTCATCAGCTTTTCCAAATTTCTTCACAAGCCGGTTCTTGTCAATTGCCCTTATTTGATTCAGTAATATTTTTGAGTTTTTGTCCAAACCGGAAACTTTCTTGGAAATTCCTGCCTCGAACGGGTAGATATTTTCAGCCTTCTGGGAGGTTATTGGGGCTATTATCGTTACAGGGCTGTATTTATTCCCTATATCATTCTGTATTACCAAGCCTGGCCTGGATTTTCTGATTTCATGACCCACAGTAGGATCAAGATTCACTAGCCAAATGTCCCCCCTTTTTACCTGAATCATGTTTCCGAAGAAGCGTAATCCCATTCTTTCAGGATTTGCAGTTCATCCTTGCCTAACGAAGAATAGCCTTGTATAAGTTGCCTTTCCAGTTTGCTATCTCTTATTTTCGAAACAAGCATCCTTATCACATCATCATAGCTTTGCCTGTCCTGCATCAGCTTATCCAGCTCGGATTTGGTCGATTTCCTCAGCTTAACTGTAGTGACTTCCACGGTATACTTAAGGTATACCTACTTATATTTAAGCTTTGCTGTTAAGATTCCGGGATTGCTCCTAAAGTGCCAGAAAATCTCCGCCGCAGCCTGGCAAGATCGTTGAAAGACAGCGTCGCTCCTTTATTAGGCGTTGACTTTCAAAGACTACGCCAGGACTGGACATCGTCGTCCAATGACTGCACCTTGCCATTTTTTGGTGTTAGCGAACAATCAGGAAAGGACAACTCAGGAAATCCAGTTTATGAAAAAAATAGTAATGGTACTTTAAACCTTGATGAACATGGACATCTAATAATAAAAACGATTTAATGGATATTGCTAAACAATTTGGAGAATGGGCTAAAAAAGAAAAACTAAGCTTTTGGAGTTAAGTTAAATGGTTTGCGTGAGAAACCCCCAGCTTTAGCTGGATTTATTTTGGAAGTATGTCATTTTATCAAAGAATTTTCAACCGCTGCAAAACAAAACTTTTATAAACATGTTCCATAAATTAATAGTAGCTATGCCTAACAAATCCGTAATAATTGGCACAACTATAATCAGCGTAATAATTCTTTTAACAGTGATTGGCAGCATTGAAGCGGGTGAGGGAGAATGGAGTGAACGGCCTGTTATTATATACTCAGGCATTGTAATTGCCACAATTGTTTGGATTTTTACAGTTGCTTCGGCACAAAAACAAAAATTTGCAACAAAGGCAGGGGGCACACTTCAGGATATGCTGTATGATAAGATTACAAACTGGAAGAACTGGGCTATTCTTTTGATAGCGCTTTATATCTATTTTTCAGTAAGGTTGGGGCTGAATCGAGGAAGTTTAGGCCTGTACAGTTTTGCGGAAGGGCTTATATACATTTTTTTTGTAGGAGTGGGTCTTTTATACTATCCGCTATTGCTTGGATTTGAAAAAATTCCTCAGGGAATCCCTCAAGGTGCGATGTGGGGTTTCTGGCCATCTATGTTGTTTGGTATGTTTCTGATATTAAAAAGAAAATTGAATAAGAAAAATACTGTTATTTTAGGTGTTATATTATTCATACTATTGGTCCTGGCATTCCATGGCTGCGCAAGCACAAGCCCTGGCACACAGTACTATTGATTAAATATTGCTCAGAGAATTCATACACATAGAGTTCACTATTCTAAACCTTTCCTTTTAACGGCACAAAAGCAAAATGGACAAGGCTTTGCGTTTCAACGCCGCAACCAAACAAGACCAGTAAATATCGGTGCTGGTTCTGTTTCTCAATACGTTGTGCAAAAATCTGGCAGATTTAATTAAAACTTAATTCCCCAAATGTGAGCCTGCCGGGCTCCTCGGCAATGAGCAATGCGCCGTCAAAATCTATACCTACTGGTGTCACCCATCTGCTGTCCTGCTTCTGCAGATCGTTTGCATAGCGCACCGGCGTCCCGAATGGTTTGTAAATCAACTGGGCAAATCGGACAGTAAGAGGATTCTCCGGCGTTCTGTCATGTGCAGCCTCATCGCTGTCAGCCTGATACTGCTCAGCAAGGCCAAGATTCCAGCTGAGGTTGCCAAGCAGTCTGGCAACAAACTCATCAAGTGATACATCTGTTTTGGTATGGTCTTTCAGGCTGGTAGCAATTCCCAGCTGCCTGGAAGGGAAGTCAGCATTGTTCACATTTACACCTATCCCCAGAAGACAGTATGCCCGCTCAGGCTGTGAATTGCCCCTTACCTCAAGAAGGGCTCCACTTATCTTTTTCCCATCGACAATTACGTCATTAGGCCATTTGGTGCGCGCTTCCACACCATAGCCCTGGATTGTCTCGCACACCGCAACGCCACTCGCAATCGTATAAAGGCCATTTAGCGGTTCCCCTATTTCAGGATGAATTACCAATGTCATCCACACGCCTCCTGCCGGAGCATCCCATTTCCTGCCAAACCTGCCATGTGCATCCTGAAGACTCCTGGCAAGAACGACAGTGCCGGAACTTATGTCTCTTCCCTCAGATTCCTCAATTGCTATTATTTCCCTTGCCAGATCGTAGGTGCTGTCAACGTCACCGAAACAGTACACCTCAGCCCCAATGGTCTGGCCTCTTCTGAAAACAGATGCCGAATCCTCAGCTGTAGTCTGCCGCATCTCTAGCTGATTGCCTCTTTCCGCATCAATTAGCTGGGCAAGCGAGACTTCACGCTGCAGTTCACGTTCATGCCCCAGCACGCTGGAAGACACAATCATCGCATATCCCACCTTCTGTTGATTTCCTCAACACTTCTGTCGAGGCTGTCAGCCAGACCGATGTCGCATAATCCCAGAAGAGGACTTCCAGAGACAACAGTTTGCCCCGGCGTAAACAGCACTTTATACAATACTTTCCTTTCACTTCCGGCATATGCGATTTCTGTTTTTGATTTCATTCTGTCAACTACCAATATCATGTCTCCAGGGCTTATTACAAGCCTGCCGCCTCCCGCCTGCAGCTGCTCATTAACCCTCTCGCTTAAAGTATATGTTCCTGCTGTTTCTGCTGCAATAAGCTCAAGAACACTTTCCAGAATGCTGTTGACTGCCTCTTCCCTGGTCAACCTGTGCCTTATGGACAGCATATGCTGCCCAAACTGGACTATGCTGCGCCTTATGGAAACATTTTCAACTACTCCGTCTGTCTGGGCGTAAATCGTATAGAGAGTGCTTCCCCTGACTATCTCTGCAAGTGTCGTTCCCCTCAGCTCATTCCATCTTCCACTGGGGCCCTGAACAGAATCTCCTCC
>JAGVYJ010000043.1:0-9940 GCA_018303315.1 Candidatus Woesearchaeota archaeon
TAACTCTTCGGTTTTCGGCTTCGCCGACCGTTGCACTAAACCTCGTTCCTTTGGAAGCGTATAACAGCGATTTACCGACTACGCTCGGTTGCACCTCGCCTTCACCCAAATTGCCAACGCAGCTTCTTTTGACGGCATATGTTATATTCAATCAAATCTGAATTTTTCTTAAATTATTATTGCGGGATTTCTTTGAAGTATGATGAATCCAATGGCCGTATTTGTAAAAAGCTTTATAAATTACGGCAGGTGCATTGGCGTCAGGGGCGCGTAGCATAGCCTGGATAGTGCGGTCGGCTTCGGACAACCTTTTAGCAAAAGGTTAATCAAAAAACTTCAAGTGCTATGAAGGTTGGCCAGAAACCGATTGACGGGGGTTCAAATCCTCCCGCGCTCACTAAGCTGCTTTCCCCATCTTTTTGGCGGATCTTACAACAGACAGCATAATCCTGTAATTAAGTTCTATCCTTTTCTCAAGGGGTTGCCTGCCCGGACTTTCTGTGCAAAGCACAAATGGCACTCCTTCCCTGAACATCATGTACTCGAGAGATTTGTCCCTGACATTTGTTACCATGCCATCCCGTGCTGGCCGATTGCAGATTTTCCTTGCTGTGTTAACAGGAAAATATCTTTTTGCCAAGGCAATTACATCGCGGTAAACTTTCTCTTCCTGCTGTTCATAATTGTACAGGTAGAAGCGCTTCTCATCAACATCCTCATGCAGGGAATGAAAAAATACAGGATTGGCTGCTTTAAGGACATTGTAAAGAATCTTTGGCTCTCCCTCGAGGCTCTTGCCCGCAAAGTGCCGGTTAATATCCCTGTTCTGGTAGTTGCGGCGCTTTCCCCTGTCAAATCCCGTAGGGTTGGCAACAGGTATTATCAGAACCCGCAAGCCGGCCAGACGGCGTTTCTGAATTTTCTCCAGAAATCGTAACACCGCCAAAGGTCCTGCAATTTCATCTCCGTGAATCCCTGCCGAGAATACAACTGTAGCCAGGGGCTTCGTTTTGCCAAGAGCTACTTTATATAAAGGCCGGTGTTTTACATGACCAATTGGTACAAGGCTGAAATGCCTTTTTCTGCAAACAGCACGAAGTGCCTTGAGATAATCAGAGTACATGCAAGCAAGATGGAGCAATGATTTTATATATTTTGGTGCTTTATTGCAGCTATGGACATCAGAAGATGGCTGCGGCAGTATACTCAGAAGTTAATGAACACGAAGAGCTCCCCTGAATCAACAGCCTCAGGGTTTGCGCTGGGAACCTTAGTCGCCATACTCCCTACCTGGGGATTTTCGCTGATTCTCGGGCTGCTTCTTGTGCTGATATTCAGGAGAATAAGCAAACTTGCGGTGCTTGCCGCCCTGCTTATATGGAACCCTTTGACGCTTATCCCTGTCTACGGGCTGAGCTACAAAATAGGCGACGCCATGTTTGGCCAGGCAGAGGTAATCAAATACAACATTGTCCTCCTTGACCAGGCATTTAATTTCTCAAGAAGGTTTCTGATAGGGCTTGTCATCCTGGCCGTGGTCATTTCAGCAGCCAGCTTCCTGATTGTCTGGCTTTTTGCGAAGTTTTATCATAAACGACGTTTAAGGGCAGCCTGATCAGTCATTTAATAAAGTCAAAATTATCCTGTATGTTTCCGGATGCAGGTCAGGGTCGAGCAGCGAGCCGTGCAGGTCGGTCTGGAAGGAATCGGTGCAAGTGCCGTGTATCTGGAAGTTTTCTGCACCATTCAAATAGGCGCTTTCATTTGTGACAATGCCGTCCCCTGCTTTCCCATCGTCCATAGGGCAGCCGGTGCTCCTGATGGAATATAATTTTGTGTTCTTGGGCATGGGCTGGGCATTCAGCCTGCTCAGGAATACGCTGCCCTCGGTCATATCCTCGCATTCCTTTGATGCGCCGAGAACATTGCACAGGCTTGCAGACCTTCCCGCCCATTGAGTGGGCCACTATATTGACTTTGGATGAGCCTGTCCTGTACTTAAGCAGGGCTATTATGTCTTTAAGCCTGATGGCATAATTCTCTATCCTCTCAGATTTTTGCGCGCCAAGGGTGACCCCGCCTATGGCATAATGGGCTATGTAATAGTAGCTGGCCCTGGCTGTCACAGGCCTTCCTGACATGCCCCATTCGCCCTGCTTAACATCTGCAAAAGCCCTGCTCAGATCAAGCTCCCCTGCATTGATAAACCCGTCATCCTGAAGCCGGCTCTGCAGCTTGGTAAAGGCATTCATAGCCAGGGCAGGTGTGTTCTGGTCATTGAGAGCATGGCCATGGATGAAGAGCACAGGTATGGCAGGCTCCCCACCATCCAGGCAGGCCTGACACTGGCTGAATGTGCAGCATTTTTCCGGGTTTGGGCTGAGCATCAGCCTGCTCAGGCTGGCAATAGGAACCCCTGTGCTGACAGGCTTAAGCGATGGCTGAGTGACAAGATAGCTATTAAGCTCTTCTGGCACGGAACCTGCAGAGCTTTCGTTCCCGCAGTACAACCTGGCAAAGGAAACAGCTTCCCTGGAATCGATAATTGCCATTGCAAGGCTATCTTCGTCCGGGATTCCGGAAGTTCCTGAAACGCTTCCAGTGCTGTTTATCCGCGAATCAATAAACTCAACCAGCTGGGAAGGCACGGAAGCCCTGGCAAGAAGCAGGGCATTCAGCTGCAATTTGGCAGCTGCATTATCAAGAAATTCGTCAAAGCTTGCATTGCCAATGCTCCATAGGTAATTGTCTTTCCTGAAAGCCTCTGCCTTTTGGTTTTCCTGCTCTGCATCAGAATTGGCCTGGCGAAGAGCCTGGCATGAAAAGGTGCTGTAATTAAGCTGTTCAGAGTTTTTCACCGCCAGCAGGCTCTTGCTGTACAGCTGGAGGAAGGCTCCAAGGCGCTGCACGGACTGGTAGTCTGCCAGCTCTTTCATGAGCCCATCAACGGCAAGTTTTAGGTCGCTGTTCACAGAGAGCTCAGAATACGGGCTGCTGCCGGACAGAATGCTCTGGCCGGAAACAATCCGGCTGGCTATTTCTGCAAGCCTGCCGAGCTTTAGACTGCTGGCAGAGCCGGCCTGGGATGCATGGAAAAGTGCAGATTCATTAACAAGCCATTTCAAGGAGTAAGCCTGCTCAATAATATCAACGCTGTCATTGTGGATTCCAATAAGCTGGTCAAGGCTTTCCCTGATATCCTGAATCTCTGCATTAAGAAAATCTGCCTCATCCTGCTTCCGGGCAACGCCGGTTGCACTGATAGCCAGATATTCTTCCAGGTCCCAGAGCTCTACTGCCGTTTTCCCGAATTCGGCAAGCCCCTGCAGCCTTTTGCTGTATGAAGTCAGATTATTCCTTATCCTGGCGTTCTCTGCCGCGTTTCCGTTGAGAAGCCCTGAAAGATGCGTTGTCTGGTTGAGGGCTGCCTCAGCATCCTGGATTGATGCAAGCAGGGCCTCTATCATTGGTTTTATGCCTTCCTTTGCTGATTCCGCATCAGGGGAGAGCTTGTAGTTAAGATAAACTATCGAGGAGGCTCGCCTTGGCTCCCCATTGGTGAGGCATACAACAGACCTTATGTTCCTGCATTCAGCCTGGAAAACGTAAATATTCTGGCCTTCCCCGAAAGCAGGAGCTTTAAGGGTGAAAGGCAATGTCCTGAGCTGGCCATGCTCGAACTTCTCGGTGTAGGAATAGATGACAGAATTGTCTGCCAAATCAGTCAGGGTTAGCTCGCAGCTGCTCCTGCACTGCTGGAAATTATCATTCTGTATGCTGAAGTTGATGTTTGCAGACTCTCCGTTTGTCAGGCTGAGGCTCACGTCAGCGGGAGAAAGCTTCACCACAAGCTCGTCATTGAGCAGGAAAGAGACCTTGATGCCCAGCAACAGGAGCAATGCTATAAGCACAATCAGGCCTGCAGAGATTATTAAAATACTTGCCTTTATGCGGTTCCTGACCTCTGAGAGATACTCCGCTGGTTTCCTGAACAGCCTTTGGGCAGAATGCCTTGCTCTTTTCATTTTGGGCGCCATCTATGATGCTATTGTGCCCCCCAGTTATAAAGATTTGGACAAGGGAAAAGCATGAAGCTTATATAAAAATCAGGCTATAAAATATCAGCTCATTGCTTTTTCCTGTCGGCTGCCTTCTTCTCCAGCTTGATAACCTCTTTCTCAGCCCTTTTTATGTCAGCTTTCTGCTTCTGCTCAACCTTCTTCTCTTCGTTTGGCTTATGCCTGAACAGGATTTCAACAGCCACGGTTGTGTAGATGGTGGTAACCAGTATGACGATGAAAACTATGTCAGAGAAAATCTGCCCATTGGGCACGCCCATGGAAACAGGGAGGTATGACAGCACAGCTGCAGCCAGGCCCCTTGGCGCCATAACCTGCATTGTCCTTAGCTCTGCCTTTTCCAGCTTCATGCCTAATGTGCTCACTTTCACGATGGCCAGGCGAAGCAGTATAAGCACCACAGAGATTATTATGCCGTAAAGGACGTATGTGGAGTTTATGCTTACGATAATGCCCAGATAAACAAAGAAGAAGGAGCGTATGAAGAAGGTTATTTCGGACTGGAAAGTCCTGAAAAGATGGCTGACGCTTGAAAACTTTTTGTCCATCTTCAGCATGGTGGAAATGGTCTTCTCATTCCCCAGCACAACTCCAAAGGCAAGTGTGGCAATTGCGCCGTTGCCCCCAACAAGTTCGGCCAGCACGTAGACAAAGAAAAGCATGGCAAGTGTAAGCATATAGTCAAAGGGCCTGCCTTTCAGCATGTCCAAGACAAATGCCCAGACTATCCCTGTGAAGAATCCTATTACCGCGCCCACAGAGAACACGCTCAGGATATGGTTGACAGGAGAGCCATTTGCGGACTGGATAATCAGGCCAATGAGGGCAATTGGTATGACAATTGTGAATGGGTCGTTGAAAATTGACTCGAGGCTGAGCATGGTCTTTATGTTGTCGCCTATCTTCAGCCTAGACACCACAGAGACCACTATGGCTGAGCTTGTGCCGCCGAGAATGGCTCCCATGAGCAGGCCCTGCAGCAGGGTAATCTTGAAAAGGAAGACTGAAAGGAAACCAACCACAACCATAGCGGAAATAACGTTAAGCACGGCAAGGAGCATGCTCCTCGGGAAGCCTTTCACAACCTGGTAGAAATCCATGTTAAGGCCCGCATCAAACAGGATTATCAGCAGGGCAAGCGCTGCCAGGAAAGGGAAGAGGGAGATGAAAACGCTCTGGTCGAGAGTGTGGAAAACAGGGCCAAGCAGAAGGCCAAGGAGCAGCAGCCAGATGATGTCCGGTATGCCTGTCTTCTCGAATATGAGGTAGCCGGCATAGCCCAGTATCAGGGTTGCGCTGAACAGGCTCAAAAGGCTTAATGGCTCAACCGGCATAACATTGTCCTCTTTTTATCCCTCTCTCTGCCAGTTGTGTTTATAAATTTTTATCCCGTCCAGGCAGCTAGAGCCATTTCTTGCCGCGGAAATACAGCATCATCCCGCCGAATATCGCAAGCATCAAGGCAAGGACAAGGAAATAGCCGTACTTCCAGCTCAGCTCCGGCATGTACTGGAAGTTCATGCCATATACCCCGACAACGAAAGTGAGGGGGATGAATATGGTGGCAATGATTGTAAGAACCTTCATTATCTCGTTCATGCGGTTGCTCACCGTAGACAGGTAGAGGTCGGTCATGCCTGAAAGCATGTCACGGAAAGTTTCAACTGCCTCGATTATCTGGATGGTGTGGTCATATACGTCCCGGAAATAGATAAGCGTGCCTTTCTTGATGAGCCTGGATTCTCCCTTTTCAACCCCGCCCACCACCTCCCTTAGCGGCCAGACAGACTTCCTCAGGAAGATAAGCTCACGCTTTAGGGAGTTAATCTTCTTCAGCGTGCCAAGCGTGGGGTTGGTCAATAGTTCTGATTCGAGGCTTTCTATGCTGTCGACGACCTTTTCAAGTATGACAAAATAATTGTCAACGAGGGCGTCAAGCAGCCTGTATGTGAGGTAGTCTGCGCCTTTCTCGCGGATTACGCCCTTGCCGCTTCTTATCCTTTCCCTGACTGCATCAAAAACATCCCCCTCACGCTCCTGGAATGAAATGACGAAATTTTCGCCGAGAATCAGGCTCACCTGCTCAACGTCAACAGCATCTGCATCAAAATGCAGCATCTTTACAACGATGTAAATGTAATTCTCGAAATCCTCCTTCTTGGGCCGTTGCATTGTATGGGCTATGTCCTCCATCACCAGTGCATGAAGCCCGAATTTGCTGCCAAGGGTTCTGATAATCGCTGTGTCGTGCAGGCCGTTTATGTTTATCCAGGTTACTGTCTTCTTTTCCCTGAAGGGGAAGCATTCCTCAATCCTCTTAACATCAAGTTCACGCACATTCTTGCTGTCATAGTCTATAAGCTGGATTGTTACCTTCTCAGCCTTCTTTTCCCCAACATGGACCACGCTGCCCGGAGGCAGCCCTGCCTTCCTTTTCCCGACTATTTTTCTTGCAAAATGGGGCATTTTCAATTCAGCAGGCTTAATCTTCATGCACCGTATAGCTGCGCCGCTACATTTAAATATTTGCATCAATTGCAAGAACCCAGGTGGCTGGCTAACCAAGAGATGAACACCAAAAGGCTGTCAGCAGACCGCCTTTCCATGCTTTTCAAGATAACGCTGGTGGTATTCCTCTGCCCTGTAAAATTCACCTGCAGGAAGGATTTCAGTCACTATCTTTTCCCTGTATTTTGACTGCTGTCTTGCCTTTGATGCCAAAGCAGCTTCTTTTGCCTTTCATTATGGCAGAAAATGACTGACCTGTACTGGCTGCCCACATCAGGGCCCTGCCTGTTGAACTGGGTGGGGTCATGTATGCTCCAGAAAGTCTGGAGCAGCTTTGCATAGGAAACCTTCTTCGGGTCGAACTTCACCAATACAGCCTCGGCATGGCCTGTCCTGTTGGAGCACACCTGCTCGTAGCTGGGATTTTCTGTATTGCCGCCTGAGTATCCGGACGTGACGTCTATGACGCCCTTTACCTCCCTGAAAGCAGCCTCCACCCCCCAGAAGCATCCTGCGCCGAAAGTTGCCTTTTCCATGGCATAACTCTTGATATGCTCACATATTTAAATTTAAGCGAGAAAACATGCATCCAGAATGCAGATGCTTTTATTAATCCTGCCATGAAACAACCGGTCAGAAAGCAAGGAAGAACAGCCAGTAGACAAGAATGTTGATAATGGTCAGGGGAATGCCTATTTTTGCAAATTCGAGGAAGGTAATTGTCTGCCCTGCTTTCTTTTCAGCATTCTGAATTATTATAACGTTGCTGGCAGCACCAAGTATAAACAGATTGCCTGCAATTGTGCTGCCTGCAGCCAGCGCCATGAGGGCTTCCGTGGAAGCACCGAAGCTGGAGAGCATCGGAAGGTACAATGCCACCAATGGCACATTTGATATCAGCTGGCTCAGAGACACGCTTATGAGCAGTATCATTTTCACTGACAGAATGCTTATATCCAGTGAATTTATAGCCGACTGGAAATAGCCTACATCCCAGACGCTCTCCATCAGGACGAACATGGCGGCAAAGAACACCAAGGTGCGCCAGTCCACCTTCCTGACTATTGAAATCCTCTTTTTGCTGAGCAGCAGAATCGGAAGCGCAGAAATCATGGCAATGTAAACAAGCCTGATGTCCAGCCGGAAACTGAGAACTGTAGTCAGGATTTTGGCAGATATCAGGGCCAGCAGCAGGATGAGGGATATTTTTGAAAGGAATGCAAGCTGATGGTCCTTCACCTCTTCACAGGAATGGATTAATCTGTTGCTGCTGAAATGATTCCTGTAAAAGAATTTTATCATCAGGAAGGCCATGAAAAGGTTGATAATTGTCGGAATCAACAGGAATTTCAGGTAAGTGGGGAATGGGTTTATTATGCGCCCCTCTGTTGCTATAAGCAGGTTCTGGGGGTTCCCTATCGGGCTGGTGACGCTTCCGATTGTGATTGCAAATGCAAGGGTAATCAGCAGAATTTTAGGATTCATTCTGTGGTTTTTTGCAAGAAGCAGGACAACCGGGGTTCCTATTATGGCGAGGGTATCGTTCATCAGAACTGCAGAGGCAACGCCCATGAAGAACAATATTACCAATATAAGCTGGTCCAAAGTTTTTGCCCTCCTGAATATCCTGTAAGACAAATGTGACATGTAGCCGCTTTCCTCAAGGGCAACACCTATGACAAACATGCTGAACAGGAAAAGCATGACATCAGCGTTTATTGCCCTCAAAGCCTGCTGCACGGGAATCTGCCCGGTCAGCAGCACAGTCAGGGCCCCTCCCAGCATAATCTGCCAGATGCCAAGCCTGAGGCTGCCAACCTGCCTGACTGCTATAAGGAGGAAAACGACAGCCAAAACTATAATCGGGACAATCATAATCCTGCCTTCAGTTGCAGGCATGGATTTAAACTTTGCTAAAGCCTGATAGCGCATGTCTCTTGTTTGGCGATGCCGGTTGGTGGCTGTGCTGTACAGGAAGCGCCTGAAAAATTACCTGAAGCCAAGCCTGCTGTTGAAGAGCTGCCTAAATCCTAAAATTTATATAAGGTACAATTAATTATTTTTCCATGATAGAAGCATTGACCTCAACGATAGAATTCCAGATGAGCCTGCTGCTGTTCGTTGCGCTTGCCGGCTATCTTCTTGCCTCGCGAATAAACCAGTCAGCAGTCATTTGCGAGATCCTGGTTGGGCTGCTGATTGGGCCAAGCCTGCTGGGGCTGATAACCTACACTGATTTTGTAAGCAGCGTAGCCCATCTGGGTGCCGTAATCCTGCTGTTCGTTATTGGATTGGAGTTCAAACTGCACGAAATATTCAAGGCCAAATACGCCGTCATCGCGCTGATAGGGGTTATCATTCCATGGATAGGAGGATTTTATCTGGCAAAATTATTCGGCTACAGCTTTGGAAGCGCCGTATTTGTAGGAACTGCCCTGACAGCGACAAGCATCGCGATAACCGCCAATGTTTTGAGGGAGATGGGCAGGCTGCAGACAGAGGCTGCAAAGGCAATTATCGGGGCAGCAGTTATCGACGATGTTCTGAGCCTGCTGGCGCTTTCTGTCTCGAATCAGCTGGTGTCCGGGGCATTTTCCCTGAAATCTGGTTGAAAGGATTGACAGGGCGAAAATTGCCAGGAAGTTTCCTGAGTTTGTCTTCATTTTTGCAATGATGATTGCTTTCCTTTACGCAATGCTTGCAGAGCTCATAGGGCTGTCCGGAATCGTGGGCTCGTTTATTGCGGGTGTTGCACTTGAGAGTGTCATAGTAAAGCATGGCAAAGACTACAGGGAAGGGGCAGAATATCTGTATATAATTTTTGCCTCGATATTTTTTGTATCGCTTGGCATATTGGCTGATATTAACGCATTAACCCTTAATGTTGTTTGGTTCCTTGTGGCTTTGACGGTCGTGGCTGTGCTTACGAAAGTGGTTGGGTGCTACATCCCTGCAAGACTGCAGGGCATGTCCCATAGGAACGCCTCTGTTGTCGGCTTTGGAATGTCCCCGCGGGGGGAGGTTGCAATGATAGTTGCCCTTATTGGGTTGAATGCCGGCCTGATTAAGCAGGATATTTATGTCTCGCTGGTATTGATGAGCCTGCTGACAACCATAATCACCCCGTTTGTCCTGAGAAACTGGCTTTACAGGCAAAGGATACAGAGGCCTTTCTGAATGCCAGGAAACTATTTGAGTTCCAATGCCCCGTATCCCCGGTTTGGGAGCCGGGCATAGCAATGGAAAGATTAATATACCAAATAATTAACGGTTGAAATATGAAAAAGCCGGTGGTGGCACTTCTGGTAGCTATTTTGGTGTTGGGTTATGGTTGTGTTAATACTTCTTCTGAA
>JAGVYJ010000043.1:9964-12992 GCA_018303315.1 Candidatus Woesearchaeota archaeon
CGAAGAAGCACACGAGGAAGTCCCCCAGCCTGAAGATACCCCGGAGCCTACCATTGAAGAAGGTGCTGCTGTACCTAGGGAAGAGCCAACAATGGAAGAGACAGTAGCTACACCCCCGGATAAGGCTTCTGTGGCAGAAGAAACAAGGGCCCCCCAATGGAAATATGGCGGCCCGGCAATAGAGGGCAATTATGCAGATTCGGATTTCGTTGACCTTGGCAACGGCAAATACAGGATGTATTATGCCATTGAGCCGGAAGTGCCCGGAAACCAGCTGGAAGTCTATTCAGCTACCTCTTCCGATGGAATCAAATGGGTGCCTGAAAGCGGTGTCCGAAGAACGTTTACAGTCTTTCCTGATGTTGTCAAGCTGCCAGATGGCACCTGGAGGATGTATTTCCAGAACGCCGGGGTTATTAAAAGCGCAAAATCAACCGATGGGTTAAAATGGACTGACGAAAGCGGCGCAAGGATAGACACAAAAAACAACGAAGGACTTACATTTGAGAATGTTGCCGGCCCTACAACAATAGCTGATGGCAGCAGGTACATCATGGTTTACAGCGGTGCGATACCGGGAAAGTATAAGGATGCCCCCAACAACAGAATGGGTGTGCTACTCTGGGCAACCTCCCCTGATGGGCTGAAATTTGAAGTCCAGGGCATGGCGCTTGACACAAGGAATGACAAATTTTATGGCTGGGCAGACACGCCAGACCTTATAAGATGGGATGATGGCACCATCCGGATGTTCTTCTGGGGGTACTTTGGCATCTATGAGTCAACATTCACAGGAAATGGATTTACGGAGCCAATAATGGTTTACGAAGCCAAAGATGATAATCCGATGCACAGATTCCCGTCAAGCCCTCCGGGAGACCCGACCTTAGGGAAGGTAGGGGAAAAATGGTATATGTACTATGGACAGCACACAAAGGGAATCTATTATGCAACATTGGAAAATTAACAGAACCAATGATAAACCTTCAATAAGAAAATAACTCTGACATGAAAAAGGAGTTGGGGGTGAATGCTTGAAGCCCAAACCACTCTGTTTGGAAATATTCGTTTTTATTCGACCTGAAAAGCGAACATCATGTCTGCCTCCAGGTGTTCCGCTATATGGCAATGGGCCATCCATTCCCCCGGATTACTCACATCAAGAAGAATATCCACCGTTTGTCCCGAAGGAACCATTATTGTATCTTTCCAGACAAGGTTAGTATTTTCTTCACCGTTTTGTGCAAGCACCAAGAAACGCTGGCCATGAAAGTGGATAGGATGTTGCATGGGATGCATTGAATCCGGGTCGTTGAAAATGCGAATTTTTACCTTGTCTCCGGCCTTGAAATCCCAGTCAATATCCATGTTTTCTTTATTTGTGTCTTGATCAACAATCTTCCATTTGATCATGGTGGTGTCGGACATTGCGTTCATCACTGTATTTTCATCTTCCCATTCAATACCGTCCAGACTGGGATTCATCATTGAGCCTGACATCATTGTACCGTCCGGCATCATGTGCCCGCCGTGCCCCATTCCCTGCATATTCATCATTTGCCCCATCATATCAACTGTGAGGGCTAGTTGCTTGTCAGGTGCTTTATTAAAGTATTGCCGGAAGGGATCAATGCTTTTCACTGTATTATCGTTGGTTCTTAGTGTGGCGAAATCTGAAGCATAAGACACATCAATTGCTTCTTCCGAAACAATAACCTGCCCCAAGGAATATGTTTTATCCGGTGTCTTGGTTTGGAGCGCATATGAACCGGCATTTTCAAACAAAACTTCAATAATGGCACGTTCCGATGGGCCAATTATGACGCTGTCTTTCCATTCTTCCTGCTCGTAGGCACCGCCGTCTCCACCTACTAATTTCATACGTGCGCCTTCAATAAAAAAATTGAATGGTCGAACATTCGCAGCATTGGTGATATAAAAACGAATAACTTCTCCTTTCTTTGCGGAAAGTGAGTAATCAGTTTCACCGTTTACGAGCATAACATTCCCAAAACGCCCCATGAGTGTGTGGTCGGCGCCATCTTTATTTAAGTTAATCTGGTTGTTTTCAATCAATATGTCATCAAGAAATAAAAGAATTTCACGATTAACCGGCGGCCAATAATTTTCGCTGGAAGCTACAACAAGGTAGTTCCCGTATAAACCAAGTTCCTGCTGGTAGTCCTCACGTACATGAGGATGATACCAATATACGCCAGCGTCAGGGAATTTTAGTTTGTAAGTGAAAGTTTGGCCGGGCTTGATTGGTTGTTGCGTAACCGGTGGCGCGCCATCAAACTCATTGTCCATCCGCACACCATGAGAATGAAGCGCGGTTTCCATATCAAAATTGTTTTTGAAATTAATGGTGATTTCAGACCCCTGCGCTACTTTGATTATAGGGCCGGGAATCATGCCGTTATAGGCAAGCATAGTAAACTTCTTGCCGTTAATTTCTTTTGTTACAAATTCCGCATTAAGGTCATAAAAATCGCCGTCTTTCAGCTCAATGATTTCACTTTGCTTGACGGCAACTATTGAATTTCCGCTTTTTTGACTTAAGAAATATATTCCAATGCCAACCAAAAAGATGGCTACTAAAATGATGGGAAGTATTTTTTTGTTCATAATTTTCGTCATATTAGGATTATAAATTATTTGTCTTTATAAATAAACCGTTTTCGGTGCGAGGCGGGGGAAACACAATTAATCCCCCTCATTAGATTAAGAAAATTTTGTTTTGCTCCCTCTTTCTTCAAGCGTATCTGGAAACTATATTAAGATAAAATATGCATACCATCAACGTGACCAGAGCCGCCGCATCCATCTTCTAAATCCCAAACTTCTGCAATTTGTTCAGCATTGTAATTATATTCTGTAATCAGATATTTTGCCAAACCCTCGAAGGCATACCATCTCCAGCATTTGCAACAACACGGGCCACCTTCATGGGACATCTTTACAGCCTCATCATAAACTGCTTGCTGTTCTGCTGTAAGCGCGATTATCTTTTGGAAATTCAGGAGTT
>JAGVYJ010000044.1:0-1920 GCA_018303315.1 Candidatus Woesearchaeota archaeon
TTGAATTTAACCCGGTTGAGCATCTGGTCGCCAGTGGACATGTAAAGGTCAATGGCTTCCTGGCTTGGCTTGATTTTCCCAATCTTGAGCAGCTGCTTCCATGGCATGAACATGCCCCTGTCATAGAAAGGCACACCGTCCCTGAGGAAAGTGAAAATCACCGGATTGGCCTCCTTGATAGAGTCCCAGAAGTCTGTAAGGATGTAAATCTGGATGTTTAGCTTGTTTTTTATCCCGGTAAGTTCCCCTGCTTCAATGCCCATGCTGATTATTATTGCCCGGAGCTTGTCCTTGAGCTCGAACCGTGTCATGCGCTTCACGTCAGTGTCATCAATCACTATGAACACGTCAATGTCTGATTTTTCCGTGGCCCTTCCCTGCACAAGGCTTCCTGCAAGCACGTAGCTCACAATGTAGCGCTCGAATTTCTTCAGCACCATTCCCTTATGAACCTCGGCAATCTTGATGGCCTTGAGCATTCCCATATCGAATGTAATCGCGCTCATGGCGATGAGGTTGAGAATCTCGTACTTGCCGTCGTAGCAGTTCTGCCAGAGTTCTGACAAAAGCAATGTCTGCGGCTTAAGGTTCTTGTCCACTTCGGTTGCCATGGACTCCATTATCCTTGACAGCTTGTCCCTAAGCTCTAACTTGCTCATCTTCTTGCTGTCAGAGTCATCAACCAGGATTAGGCAGTTAATTGTTTCCTGGTCAAAAGCCTGCTTGTCAGCTTCAGGGCTTTTTGCTGCCTGCTGGACTCCCGGGGCGGCAACTGCTATCTTGTCACCCTTGGGCAGCTTTGGGAGAATTGGCTTTTCAGGCGCAGGCATGCCCAGCGTGGTTGGAATCCTGAGTTGGCTGAAGTCGGATTCCTGCTTCCTGCTTGGCGGCAGCAGGCTTATGCCTATCACGTACTTGTCGAATTTCTCCAGAAGCTTAACCTTGAATGAATCCAGCTTTGCCTTGATGTCAAGCAGGCGTTTCTTGGCATCAGGCGGAAGGTTCCTGGCCAGGAGCTCGAATTCGTCCTCAGGCTGCTCCTTTTTTTCTGCCTTAGCTTTCGCCTTTGCCATGCTTACCGGAGAACTCTGCATAACTCTTAAATGTTGCGTTTTTAAATGGCAAGCAGAAAGTATATAAAAGACTTTTATTTTGGGAGTGGTAACAGTTGGAAAAAGCTATAAAAAGTATATAAAATTGTATACTGGATGATTGCTGATGTCTGAGAAAACGAAAAAAGATCTGGGCTCTTTACTGAGAGAATTCTATGATGAAAAAACGGGCCTGCATCCCATGCATGATGTTGAAAAAGCTTTGAAGCTGAGGCAAAAGTACAGAGATGAGGACTTCCTTGTCCAGTACATGGACTCTGTAAAAATACCTGCAATGGAAGCCTACATTGGCCTTAGCAAATTCCAGGAAGAGCACGGCCTTGGCGGGGAAGCGCTGGTTCATGAGAATAAGGAAAAAGCCATGAGGATGGTAAGCAGGTTCATTAGGGGATATCTTGAGAAGGCTGACCCTGCCCTGCTTGAAGGCCTTGGGGAATTTGAGAACCCTGAAGCGGAGTATAAAGAACTTGCCAGGATATTTGATGAAGAGCATCTGGGAGGCCAGGGAAATCTTGGCTCACTGGTTGAGGAACTGGCAAAGCAGAAAAAGACAATTGCACACCTAAAGGCTGGCATAAGCCCTGAAGTAATCGCAGGCCAGGCTATAAATTTGTTTGCAAGCAAAGTGGCCAGCATGATTGACAATTATGTTGACCCACGGGAATTAAAGAAATATGTCCTGGCTGCCGCTGAAGCTGCACCTCATATAGAACCTGAGAAGACCCTCCTGCGCCGGCATGTCCAACCCTCTCTGCTTGCCAGCATATACGCACACATCGCCCAAGGAGAAGAACTTCCCCGAAATCCA
>JAGVYJ010000044.1:1932-9159 GCA_018303315.1 Candidatus Woesearchaeota archaeon
GTTTAAACCTGAGGAGCTCGGAATAAAAAGAAAAAGTGACTATCAGCCAGGAGCTGAGCAAGCTGGTCATGAGGGCCATGGGCATTCAGGACATTAGGCTTAGTCTCCGCAATCCTTTTATATGAAGAGTGTTAGTGATAGTGTTATGAATTGCGTAAAGCATGACAAGGACTTCATTGGCAACTGCACCTGGTGCGGGAAGCAACTATGCCCGAGATGCGTTGCCACGAATACAGGCAGGAAAATCTACTGCCAGGCATGCGCGGCAAAGGTAAAGAACCCGGTAGCTGATGAGGGCGATTTCCTCAATGACTACATCTCAAAGCTGAAGACCCAAGGCTTCAGCAAAGGAAGCACGCCGCAGCCTTCCAGACCGGCGACCGCTCCGGCCAGACCCAGCCAAGTAAGTCTGGTCCGCCCTGTGACTGGAGCACAACCTGCACGGCCTATGCCATCTAGTGCTCCGGGCAGAGCTGCAAATCCTGCCTCAGCAGGAACCCAGACAAGGCCTGTCCAAGCTAATCCTTCAGGGGCTCCCAACACCAGGGCAGCATCATCTGCATTTAACATGCTTCTGGATAATGTCGCAAAGCAGAAAAGTGAAGCACCAAGAAAGGCTGAACCCAAACCAGCTGCACAAGCCACAAATCCACCGCAGTTAAAGAATGAGGGCATTGGAAAGAAAGCTGCTGCAAGCGCCCTGGGGTTTCTGGCCGAGGAAGCCAAGAAAACAAAGGAAAAAAATAAGTGAAAACTTTTTTAAATCGCCCTTAGGTTCTAGTATTCAATGATAATAACACTGCCCGATGGCTCTAAAAAGGAATTCAAGAAAGGCGTGACAGGTCTTGAGATAGCTGCCTCAATAGGGCAAAGGCTTGCAAAGGATGCCCTTGCCATACTGGTTGATGAGGAGATGTACGACCTTTCACGGCCTATAGAGAAGGACGCAAGCGTTGAAATTCTTACTTATGAATCCGCAGAAGGCAAAAAGGTGTTCCTGCATTCTGCAGCACACCTGCTTGCCCAGGCGGTAAAGCGGCATTTCCCTGAAGCAAAGCTGACAATAGGGCCTGCTCTGGAAGACAGCTTTTACTACGACATAGACCATGCTCCCTTCACACCTGATGACCTGAAGAAAATCGAGGAAGAAATGGCCAAGATTGTCAAAGAAGACTTTGAGGTGAAAAGGAAGGAAGTGCAGCCGGAAAAGGCAAAGGACATGTTTGCAGACAACGAATACAAGCAGGAGCTCATAGACGAGTACAGCCCTGACAAGACAATCACGATTTACACACAGGGGGAATTCACCGACCTGTGCGAGGGGCCTCACATCCCGAATACAGGAAAGATAAAAGCTTTCAAGCTTACAAAGCTGGCCGGCGCCTACTGGAGGGCTGACCAGAGCAACAAGCAGCTGCAGAGGATTTACGGCGTGGCCTTTCCTGACGGGAAGATGCTTGACGCTTACATCAAACTGCATGAAGAGGCAGAGAAGCGCGACCACAGGAAGCTGGGAAAGGAGCTTGAACTGTTTCATTTCCACGACTGGAGCCCCGGGAGCCCTATTTTCCTGCCCAAGGGCACTATAATCTATAACAAGCTTGTCGAATTTATCCGGGCTGAATACAGGAAGCGTGGATACACGGAGGTAATAACCCCACAGCTTTTCCACCGGGCTTTGTGGGAGCAGAGCGGCCACTGGCAGCACTTCAAGGATGACATGTTTGTAATGAATGTTGACGATGCAGAGTATTCCCTGAAGCCTATGAACTGCCCCAGCCATGTGCTTATCTTCAAATCAAAAGGCAGGTCATACAGGGATCTGCCGCTGAGGATTGCTGATTTCTGCAACCTGCACCGCAATGAGCTGAAGGGTGTGCTTGGCGGGTTAACAAGAGTGAGGAAGTTCTCGCAGGATGACGCACATATCTTCTGCACGCCTGAGCAGATAAAGCAGGAGATCCTTGCCCTTCTCGATTTTGTCAAATTCATATACAACGAGACTTTTGATTTTGCTTACACAGCAAACCTCAGCACAAAGCCTGACAAGGCAATGGGCGAAGGAAAACTCTGGGAAAAGGCAGAGCAATACCTCAGGGAAGCTCTTGATGAATCAGGTCTGAAGTATACGGTTAAGAAGGGCGAAGGCGCCTTTTATGGGCCCAAGATTGACTTTGATGTAAAGGATGCCCTGGGCAGGACATGGCAGCTCGCAACAATCCAGCTTGATTTCCAGATGCCAATGCGCATGGACGCGGTTTATGAGGGTACGGACAGCAAAAAGCATAACGCTGTAATGATACACCGGGCTATCCTCGGAAGCATTGAGCGCTTTATTGCCGTGCTTATAGAGCATTATGCGGGAAAGCTGCCGCTCTGGCTGAGCCCGAGGCAGGTAAGGATACTTACAGTTGCGGACAGGTTCAATGACTATGCAAACAGGGTTGCTGGGAAATATTCAGAGTCAGGCATACTCGCTGAAGTGGATGAGCGGCCTGAATCCGTCTCAAAAAAAGTCAGGGAGGCACAGCTGGACCAGGTCAATTACATTCTTGTAGTTGGAGAGAAGGAGATTAAGGACGGCACAGTTACGGTGCGGACAAGGAATAACGAGGTCGTGGGAGCGAGGAAAGTTGATGAATTCCTTGAGCAGCTGAAGAAGGAAATAAGGGAAAGGAAATAATCTCTAGGTTCTGTAATCAGCATTCACTGCTTCTACTATTTTTATGCCAGGGAAAATATGTTTGGAAAAAACCCTGCGCGCTCTTTCAATTGTACCTCCAGGACTTGTATCTTCGTCGAATAACACCACACTTCTTCCGCAACTGAGCTGCCTCAACTTCTTTGCATCATAGGGCATAAGCTGCGGATTTTTGTCCCCACTGACATGTCTGGAGAACCTCACTGTGTAAAATGCGGAATTATCGCTTCCGGCGAAGGTGTGCCATCTACTGAACAGGTCAAGCCCGGGAACCACTCCGCCATGACCTAAAGCAATCAGTAAAATATCCCTACTATCAACTGCTCCCATTAGCTCCTCAAGAGTCTGTTGTAACAACACTGGCTGAGCTGACAACCATTTGGCCTCATCAGCTTTCTGAACTACTTGCGTGTTTGCAGCCTTGCTGCTAGCCAGCCTATCTTTCAACCTTCCTAACTCATTACGCACGGCAACTCTATTTGGGTATTCCTGGTATAGAAATACGGCATAGTCAGTAACCTCCTGAAACAGTTCATCAATGCCGGGCTCATCAGGGTTTTTAATTCTGAAATCAACAGTGCCTCTAACAAGCCTTCCGCCAGCCAAGGCTACATTAGCCAGTGTCTCAGCGGTATATGGTGCTGACAGAGAAGTCTGTAAATCATCAACAACCTGCATTAACGTGCCATCAAAAGTCTGTAACCTATACAGTTCCAGGAATGGAAAGAACACAGCGGATCTGTCAGCTGTTTGCGTTGCCAGCTGAGCCATTATGCTGTCGAAAAGTGGCTTATATGACATGAATATGCTTGTCACTTCAGGATTTATAAATCTTTCGGTATTTACTACTTATAAGTTGTTAAAATAATGCCTAATTTGGCGGTAAATTTAAGTAATTTCAGGCTGTTCCGCAATTCTATGACTGTGGGAATCATAACTCCGGTGTATGCTGCCAAAAAATCATACCTTCGCTATCTCGAGGATGCAATAGAAAGTGTGCCTAATCAAGGAGCTGATATCATACACATTGTTGTGGATGATGGCTCTCCAACAGACGTGGCATCCTGGTTTCACCAAACAATCAGTGATCCCCGCATTCGATATTTACGAAGGGAGCGCGCCCCTTCAGACATACGGACAGCATCCAATGCCAGGAATCTGGGATTGCAAGCCCTGCTTGACCCAATATATGGCGCAGTCTCACCTCAAGAGTCTGCAGAAATCAAATATGTGGCTTTTCTTGATGCGGATGACAGGCTGACTCCAATGAGCATAGACCTGCGAGTAAGTGCATTCACCCCGCAAACGGCATTTGTTTACGGTATGTTCATTTATGTCAATTCAATAACAGGCAGCCAGGATATTCGTGGCCGCGCCTTTCGCAATGAGCCTGCAACAGGCTTGAATCCTGATCCTCCTCTGCTCTGGACAGCAATGTTCAGACGCGATTTCCTGGTCAGCCTTAGAGAAAGCAGAAACAGGCTGTACGGTCATGACCTCTTTGACCCATCAATGACTGTAGGCGAAGATATTGATGTAATGCTGTCTGCCTTTGAGCTGCTTGAAGAAAAGCCAGACATCACATCAACCTTTATCCGTTTCCCTGTTTATTCCCACAGGAAAATCCGCGAGTCCACAACGAATCTCGTGAGCAGACGGAAGGACAGGACAGACTATGCTAGGTTCTGCGAAAAGCATGACCTGGTGAATGATGACAAGCTTTCTTTTTTGGACAGATTATCTGACTTCTTCCGAGCTATTAGGTTGGGAGCAATACGCGGCTGAACCATAACCTTTTTAAACCCCTTGCTCAGCCTGATGAGTTATGGCAAAATTAAGGAGATGGCGGGCATACAGGAGCATTGAAAGGGCCTATACCAGGATTTCAAAGTTCAGGAACAAATCTTTCATCAGGATGACCCCTAACATAAAGATAACAAGGTTCGTCATGGGGGACACCAACAAGGATTACCCAGAGTCCGTGGATTTAATCCCAAAAACTTCACTGCAGATACGCCAGGAATCAATAGAGTCAGGCAGGCTTACCGCAGTCAGGCTTCTTGAAAAATCAATAGGCAAGGGCGGCTACACATTCAGGATAAGGAAATTCCCCTACCAGATACAGAGGGAAAACCCCCTGGCCAGCGGTGCCGGGGCAGACCGTATGAGCACCGGAATGAAGAAGTCATTCGGAAAACCGATAGGGATTGCAGTGCAGATACGGGCAGGGGAAAAGCTTATGACAATAGCTACCAATCCAAACAATATCGATGTTGCCCAGAGGGCTCTTCATAGGGCAGCCAAGAAGATGCCCTGCAGCTTCTACGTGAGAGTCAACGCCCACAAACCCCAAGTTTTATAAATACCCGAAGTTCTTATCTATGCCATGGTCATAGCCCAGCTGAATAATCTTTTATCCAAGTATATTGGCAACATATACCTCGAAGCCATCATCCTCTTTTTGTCAGCCCTGACACTGGGCAAGGTGCTTCACTGGCTTCTCATCCCCATAATAAAAAAGCTTACAGAAAAAACCCCTACCAAGATTGACGACGAATTAATTGCCAAACTCGGATGGCCGGTTACAATACTGATTGCCTTCCTAGGCCTGCGCATCGGCATATTGCATCTCCAGTCCACAATCGAAGAACTACTCCTGAATGTTGCAGACAGCGCATTAGTATTTGTCGCCATATGGTTAATCTTAAGGATAATAAACGTGTTCATCGACGCCTGGCTAAAGCACGGAGTGGAGAAGACAGATTCGACATTTGACAACGCCCTGTTGCCTTTGGCTCACAGATTTATGAATGTCCTGGCAGTGGTACTCAGCTCGGTATACGCCCTGCATCTCTGGGGGTTTGAGATAGGGCCCCTGCTTGCAAGCCTTGGCATAGCAGGAATTGCAGTGGCATTCGCCCTGCAGAACACACTTGGCAACATTTTTGGCGGGCTTTCCCTGATACTCGACAAGAACTTCAAGACAGGGGATGTCATCCAGCTAAACGAGTCAGCACCCGATGGGAGCGCGCTTATCGGCACTGTCATGGATATAGGGTTCAGGTCGACAAAAATAAGGACGTTTGACAACGAGGTCATGATTGTTCCGAACAGCAAGCTGGCAAGTGTCACATTCAAGAATTTCCTCCAGCCAGACCACACAGTAAGGGTTGTTGTCCCTTTCGGGGTTGAATACGGCTCAGACCCTGAGAAGGTAAAGGAGCTCGGACTTAAGGTAATCAAGGATATTAAGACTGCTGAGGTGCTCCCCGAGCCAGCGCCGATTGTCAGGTTCATGCAGATGGCTGACTTCTCTTTGAACTTCACAGCCTTTTTCTGGATTTCAAGCTACAAGCAGCGATTTGACGCAAATGAAGAGTTCACCACAAAGATGTACGCTGCCCTGAACAAGGCAAGGATAGGAATACCATTCCCGACAAGAACATTGTACCTCCACCAGGCGAAGAAGTGACTACTTTGCGTGCTGCTTCAGGTATATCTCCCTTATTATGCTCTCAAGCCTGGGCTCATGGACAGACAAATCAGTGATTTCTGCAGAACTGAGCAGCTCGTCAACAAACCTGGGGATATCCTGCTGCCGCGTGTCCACCATGAAGGCAAGCCGGTTCTGGCCTGAGGTCTCAACTTTCGCCTTTCCCAGCAAGGAGTCGAAAAGTCTTTGATTCACAATCCGGTCATAGGCAAACTCAATCCTCTTGTGCAGCATGAACTCTTTTTTCATCCTGCTGAGAGGGCCGTCAAAGATTATTTTTCCAGCATCAATCATTAATATCCTTTCGCAGGTCTGCTCGATGTCATCCATGTCGTGAGTTGTGAGGATTATCGTGACTTTCTCGTCCCTGTTTATCCTCCTGAGGAATCCCCTGACCTCTTCTTTCGCAACAGCATCCAGGCCAATGGTCGGCTCATCAAGGAAGACAACCTTCGGCCTGTGAAGGAATGAAGTGACTATTTCTGCCCGCATCCTCTGCCCGAGCGAAAGCTTCCTGACAGGGATGTGCATGAACTCGTCAATCTTCAGTATCTTTGAGAAATAATCAAGCCTCTCCTCGAATTCCCTGCTGCTGAGCTCGTATATGTCCCTGTAGAGCTTGAATGAATTGATGACAGGAATGTCAAAGTCAAGCAGGGTTCTCTGCCCGAACACAACCCCGATGTTGTAGCTGTACTTGTACCTGTCTCTCTGTGGGTTAAATCCCAGCACCCTGACCTCCCCGGAGCTTGGCGACAAAATGCCGGTCAGAATCTTAATTGTGGTGCTCTTGCCTGCGCCATTCGGGCCGACGTAGCCAACGAATTCCCCTTCCTCAACATCAAAACTGATGCTTTTAAGAACCTGAACTGATTCCCATTTCCTGAAGAAAGTGCTCATCACAGCACTCCATCTGCCCTCTCCTTTCTCTCTGACAGGAACCCTGAATTCCTTTACCAGATTCTTGACGCTGATAGCAGTCATAATTATCCCCCCTGGCTATTGAATTTCTTAAGGCCTGCTGCCAGGGCAA
>JAGVYJ010000037.1:0-7016 GCA_018303315.1 Candidatus Woesearchaeota archaeon
CTCATTAATCTGAACAAGGCGCTTGTCCCTTATGCGCTTCTTTATTTCCTGCCAGGTAAGGGTTTTCCTTGCCTCATGAAGCTGCCGCATGGCCTCAACCAGGTAAGGATAGTTTTTGTAAATCAGCTCTGCCTTTGTAGAGTTCTCTGCCACGGCGTTTTCAAGCTGCCTTAGCTGCTCTGTCTGCGCCCTGATGATGGTGTGGGCCTTTGACTGTTTTTTGATGCTTTCTGCCTGCCGGCGCTCCACAGCCAGTGAAGGTGTGAGCTCAGCCAGGGCTTCGCTGAAAGTGGGGAAGGACTTTGAGTCTCCCTTTACGCTCTGCAGGGGGAAGGGCAGTGCCTGACCAGCAACAATGCATGGCTTTAATGCAGCATTTGCAAGTTTGTCGAGCGCTGCCTTGAGAGCCTTGACATTGGCGGCTGCAAGCTCAGAAGGCTTCAGTGTTTTTGCCAGGCCGGTAATGGCGACAAGCTCTTCTGCAAACCTGCCGCCCATGCTCAGGTCAACAGCCAGGGCCTTTACCAGTGAATCCTGCCCCGACCCGGATATATGGCCTGCCAGCTCGGAAGAGGAAAGCTGGAACGGGTCTGTGCTGCCTTCGGGAAAGCTGTATGGCCTGCCTTTCCTTATCTCGCCGCGCTGCCAGGTCTTGTGGGAAAGCACGGCAAGGATTATTTTTTTGTCGTCGAGCAGGATGATGTTGCCTGTGCCAAACAGCTCAAGCACCATCTGCTTTGAACCTGCCTTTGTGGAGAAGGAAAAAACAACCACCCTCTCAAAACCATGCTGGCTCACTTTTTCAAGCCGTGAATTCCTGAGCTGTCGACGGAGCATCATTGTAAAATCACCCGGCCGGTCAGGCACAGAAGGCTTTTTGTCGACGATAAACAGCAGGCCGGGAAGGAGCAGCCTTACGAATCTCTGGCCTGTATTGGCAACGTAAAACTGCAGCACATACTCACTTTGGCTAATCTGGAAAGCCTTGTCAAGCCTGCCATGTTCCATGGTGCCTAATTCCTTCACGATTTTGCTTATTTCAAAGCTGGTAAGCTCGGGGTTGTTCATGATTGAAGGTAAATAGCCTGTTTTCTTAAATGCTTTGCCGGCAGTATCACTCACTTTTCATGAATAACCTGCCAGCAAACGGCTGGCAAGAAGGGGTTAATTATGCATGACCGGGCCTCAGACAGGCAAAAAAAGGCCAAATTAGAGCCTGTGAAGGGAAAGTGAGAGCAAAATCATTCACAAACCTTTATAAATGAAAGCAGAATATACTCACTTCTATGTTGGGGTGGCTGTTCAGGACAGATTCTTCCAAGTGGAAAGCGCTAGACAAGGCGCTGACACGCTCATTCTTGAAGGTGAAGGGCGAGATAGAGGCGCTCTTTTCCTGGGTGTCCCATTTCCAGAGGCTGCATGCCCAGAACAGCCAGGAGCACAGCAAATTCCAGCTGGAGCTCGAGCACAATGCTTCCAGGACAGATTTATTGGAGGAGGAAGTGGAATTGCTGAAAAAGGAGCTTGAAAGTCTTCAGGGAAGGTCCGGAAAAAACCAAGTCCGGACCAGGTCCGAACTTAAGTCCGAACCTGAACCTAAGTACGTACCTGAACCCAGATTGAAGACAACTTTCGAGGAAAATATTCTTAATGAAATAATGCCAAACAGGAAGAAATTCATACTCCAGCAGATAATAAAACTTATTGACAAGGGCGACCTTTCAACTAAGCAGATAGAGCATATTATCGTCAGAGAAAAGCGATATTGCGGAAGGACAACATTTTATGCTTATCTCAAGGAACTGCGTGACAGGCGCATTATCCCGGAGAAGATTGGAAGCGAATAAAGCCGCTGATTAAGATTTTTTAAGTCGGATCGGAATAAAGTCCGGATTGGTTCGGATTAGTCCGAACCTGAACCTATTCCGAACCTAGTTCGGGAGTGAACCTGAACCTGTGTTTTTACGTATTAAACGAATATTTTTTATAGCCTGTCGGGCCAAAGAGCCTGCAGAGCGCCTTGAGGAGTCCAAAACCTGCACCTTATGGCCAAGCTGCCTGGCCTCGGTGAGGATGACCTCAAATATCTCTGCCTCGAGGTTCTCGCTCACCTTGTGAGAAGGCCAATGCCTTGCCTTCAGGCGTTTATAAATGGTTTTTAAGTCAGCCCGAAGCACAAAGCAGATATCAGCATAGCGTGAAGGGAAAAAGTGAGAAATATGGGAGTCAAGCACCACATCTCCTTTAAGGCCTAAAACAGCCTTCCTGAGAGCCTTTGCCAGCCTGGAGGAATCCACCTCCCAAGTGCGCCTTCTGGCATCATATTCTGAGAACAAGCCCGCCTTCCTGGCAAAGGCGTTCACGTCCAGGTACTTTGCCCGGAGCAAAAGTGAGAGCTCCCTTGCAAAAGCAGTCTTTCCTGAGCCCGGAGTACCTGTCACCACAATCACCAAGGGCTTTGTCGACGACAAATCACTTCTTTCTGATCTTGATGAAATCCCCAAGAGTATATCCCCCTGTTTCTGTCGACGATATCGGTTCAGCCTCAGCCTTCTCTACCTCAATGAGCCTGAGCCCAAGGGCCTTTTCCAGATGCCTTGCAAGGATAAGATCCGGCTCGAAACCATGGCTTTCCATCTTTCTGACAAGGGATTCCTTCTGGTTTATACGACGAGAAAAGTCCTTCTGGGTGAGGCCAAGCTCTTCCCTTTTCTTCCTTATCTGCTCAGAGAAATCAGCAACCACCTTTTCAACAGGCGGCTCAACCCGGATGACAGGCTTCCTTTCAGGAATGGGCTCAGGCCTAACCATACCAAAAACCTTGCCGAAGCCTGAGCAGTTATTGCAGACAGAAAGTATCGTGCCCTCAATCTCTGCCCTGGCAAGCTCAGCCTCAGTCCCGCACATGTCGCACTGCATTTTTACCTGTTGTTCCTGTTTTTCCTGCTAATCTCGCTGGTGCCTAATTTATGAACAATCATAGAACAAAACCAAGCAGTTTTATCAGAATTGCGTTGAAAAGCACATTAATAACCACGAAGGTGGCATACCTAATGCCCAGGCCGCCGGCATAGGTTATGATGAAGGTGCCTATTACGTGATACAAGGCAAGCAGGATTGCGGCAAGCCAGAGCATGCCAAAGCCATTGAACCATACTGTGAGCAAGGCTACCATGAAAAGCGGTATCAGCGCATAAACGATAAACCTTGCCTTCTGGGCTTGAAGAAGCGCATGGAGCACTGTAAGGAACAACGCTCCGGCAAGCCCTGCCCAGAGGTTGAACTCATAGGCCAGGATAAATGTGCCGATGAACAGCAGGTCAATACCCAGTATTTCCATTACACCTTTGCTCCATGTTTCAATCACTACTGAAAGAAGCATCAGGCCCAGAAGCGACAGCAGGAAGGCGAACAGGCTGCTTGTGAGGAACTTGCCAAGGAAAAGCCATGCCAGCCCCACCACTGCAAGGGCGCTGAAAATATAGACGCCGTATTTCAAAGCCCGGGAATAGAGCGAAGTCTGGCTGGCAGCATATACCATGTTCCCCCTTAACATCTTAACATAGCGGTTATAGCAGTCATAGTAGTCGAAACAGGTATAAAATTGTTGCGGTCAACTGCAAATGGAAAGTTGCCCTGCATCACAGACAAACTTTGTCAGCTCGTTCTTGTTGTAAAGACCGCAATGTGTCTTGCCCTCAACCACTATGCAGGGATATGAAGTGACGTTGAAAAAGACCGGCAAAACCTGGATGGAAGGAAGGTCAAGGTTGGTGTCAAAGGAGAAAATTGCGACCTCCTCATTGACTTCGCGCTTCAGGTCGGTCAGCACGAATGACATGGCATCGCAGTCAGGGCATTCCTCAGATTTCCTGTAGAAGAACAGCAGGCTGGTGGCATTCAGGCTGCACCTGTCCTTGGCCTCTTTTAGAATCGAATAGTATATGACCTGCCTCCTGTTGAATTTCTTCTTCTGCTCCAGGTAGAATGGGTCTTTGAGATACTCTTCAGTGACCTTCTGGTACTGGTCGAGCTTTATGCCCAGGTCCCAGAGGCTCTTGTCCATCTGTGACATCCAGGTCTGGAGGGCGATGCAGGTTCCATTTGTGTCGAAAATGCCTGACATCAGGAAAAGGGCCTGCATCTCCTCAAAGTCGTCAATAAGGCTGTCCATGCGAGTGGACAGGCTGTCTTCCCGCTCCCTGCTGAGGAAGACGTTAAGGCTGTAAATCATGACGAACAGGAGCACTGTTATTATTCCCGCATACAGGAAAAGCTTCCGCTCTACCGCCATCTGGGCCTCCGCCTCAGGAGGATAAGTCCCAGTGATGAAATCCAGAAGAACTGGTACAGAAAGTACAGCGCTATGTAGCCAAACACGCCAAAGGCCATCTTTTTCCTGCTGTGATTCGTGACCTTGAGGCCGATGGAGACAAAAAGCACTGTCAGGAGTATTGCTGTGACGCCGAAGAAGGAGAATATGCTTATTCCCAGGACGTCAAAATCAAACTTGAACTGGGAAAAGAAATTGAAATTCGTCAGGGCATAGTATGACAGCTGGGTGAATGCATTCCTGAACCACAGAAAGCCTGTGTAGAGGAACAGGGCGACCCCCAGCAGGATGAGGCCGTACTGGTAGGGGATGAAATACCGGAAAAGCCCCATGTCATGCCTGAGCAAAGTGCCCTTATGCTGCCAGAATGTAAGGAGTGCGCCGCTGTACCACCTTTTTCTCTGGGTGTAAAGCGCGCCAAATGTCTGCGGTATGTAAGTGGAAACATGGGTGTCCATGGAGTGCTCTATCCTGAAGCCTTCCCTGTGAATCCTGTATGCTATCTCCATGTCCTCCACAATGTTCTGCCGGTCAAACCCTCCAAGCTTGCGCAGAAGGTCTGCCCTGTATATTGAAAAGGGGCCCGGGGTGACTATGACGCAATCGAAAAGAGACATGACTTTCAGGAAAAGGGAAAGCCCGATGATGTACTCGAGATCCACAAGCTTGTGGAGCAGGGATTTTGCGCTCTGGACCTTGACAGTCACTGTCACAGCGCCAACCGCCTTATTGCTGAAGTAGGGAAGGGTCTTCTTCAGAACATCCGGCCTGGGCTGGGAATCAGCATCCATGCAGGCGATGAATTCCCCGGTAGCCCTTTCAATCCCGTCATTCAGGCTGGCTGCCTTTCCCTTGTTTTCCTGGTTGTCAATTAAAATGACATGCCTGCCGTCAGCATACTGCGCAGCGACCCTGGCTGTGCCATCACTGCTGCCGTCGTTCACCACAATAACTTCATACAGGTCCTTGGGGTAGTCAAGCATTTCAAGAGAAGCAAGTGTTTGTCCAAGTCGCTCTTCTTCGTTGAAGGCAGGAATAACTATGCTCACTCTCCTGGCCTGCTTGGAGAAGTCGAATTCCCTGCTTTCCGAAAGCCTGTCCCTGTGCTTGATGACATGCAGCAGAAAGCTGATTGTGAAAAAGGTCGAGAGGAACCATACGGCAACCATGAAGAGGGTGTAAACCAGATCCATTCAAATCACTCTATAAACACTTCCCATATCCTGAAATCCTGCTCATTATAGAGATTTTTAAAGGTTTCGTTGTTGCGCAGCAGGAACAGAAGCCCTTGCTCTTCCTTGCTCCAGACAAGACCATGCTGCATCCCGGGCGTCGCTACAATGTAATTCACTCCATACTTCCCGAGGTTGCTGGCCGCATTGTCAAGATTCCTTGTCGAGAACAAATCCTGAGAATCGGACCATGCGGAAGATGAATTCCCCATGCTGAGGTCAAAAGAGTCTGCTACAGGCCGGGCCCCTGTAAAGTATGTGACCCAGAAGCCATAGCTGGGGTAAGTGAAGACCACGCTTTCCCCTGACGTGAACTGCCCCAGCCATTCAAAGCCTGATACCTGTATTGCTGTAGGCTCGCTGTCAGCCACCCTGTCGGCGTAGGAAAGGGGAGAAAAAATCAGGCCGCTTACTATGGTCATGAGGGTCACAGCCTTGAGCACAGGCAATGCCCACGACCGGCGTATGAGATAAAGCAGAAAGCTGGAAGAAAAAAACACCAGGACCAGATTCAGGTACACGATAACAGGGCTTCTGAACAGGAGTGCAAGTGCAAGCAGCACAAAGGCAGCTGCATAGGTCACGGAGAATTCTTTCTTCTGCCTGAAATGGTAGAACAAGCCCGCGAGGCCCAATAGGAAGGTAAACAGGCCCATGCCGTACACCGGACCTATGTCTGAAAGGAGATTTGGCAGCAATGCCTGCCTGAAAAGCTCAGGATTTGTAGGCAGCCTGAGGATGACATGTGCATAGAATGCGACAACTGAAAGGGCCAGGGCTAATACCAGATAGCTGAGTATCTTCCTTCTCCAGATGGATGCGAAGACTAGTATAAGGACGGCAATCCATGCATTCAACGGGCTGAGTAATAGAGTGGGCAGCAGCACCAGGCTGGAGACATAGGGAGCATAATTCTTCAGCTTTGCGATAATGTAGACAGAGAGAAGGTAGAGGGGGACAGCAAGGGCATGTGAGCTGGGGAACTGGAATATGTAAAGGAAAGGGGGCGATACTATAAGGAGCAGCTGTGCCAGAAACCTTTCCTGGGTTGTGAGAGTCCTCAGCTCTTTCAGGAGCATGAACGCGACAAGGGTTGTGGCCATGGCAAGCAGCACTGAAAGCACAACAGAGCCGGGAACCGGCCCGAAGGCAAGCAGGAATGGTCTCAGCAGCGCGTCATACGGCTGCAAAAAGTGAAGGCCTGAGCCTGCCTGGTTAAGATGGTAATAGGGCTCAGTGCCGGGAAGGGTTGGGTTGTGGATGAACCGCACAGTCAGTGGTGTAATCACGACAACAAAGGTCAGTGCAAGAAGTGCAGTAAGAAGCTTCCAGTCAGGAACCCTTGACAGGCCGGCCAGGGTCATGAAAGCACCACCACGCATCCGGACTGGTATATCTGGACATTTGATTTGTCATACAGCAGGCTGAAGCAGGAAGGGTCGTTGCGTGCA
>JAGVYJ010000037.1:7058-7971 GCA_018303315.1 Candidatus Woesearchaeota archaeon
ATCCCCGAGCCTGCCATATTCTGCCATTATCCTCGGAGAAACCATGATGTAGTCAACATCATATCTTGTAAGGTCAGGCAGGGCCTGGGTGCTTGCCTGGGAACGGTAAATTCTTCTGGTTGCCTCGAGTCTCTGGGCGGCATCGCGCACAAGGAGAAAATTTGTGTCTGTGACTGTTGCCCGCTGGCTGAAGAACTGTATTGGAAGGCCGTCCTCAGGAATGGACAGTACCACGCTTCCCGGCTGGGTGTTGTTTTTGAGCCATTCATACGCTGCCACTTCTGCTGTCGTTGGCTGGGAAGCCAGTATGTTGGAGCCAAAAACAGCAGGCAGGGCAGAGGTTGCGGTTATGGCCAGTACCAGCAGGCCAATAATTGCAGGCATGAAATGTGCGGCCTTTGTCTTGGCCAGATAGTTGAGCGATACCTTGAATGCCTGGCTGCTCAGGACAGAAAGTATCAGGGCAAGGAACATAAGCCCTGCTTCCAGGCGGAGCTGCCTGTTCCACAAAAGCAGCAGAATGACAAATGCAAGGGACGCATAAAGATATATCTCTCTGTGCGGCTCCCTAAACACGTACCTGTAAATTGTGTAAATGCCGAAGGCAACAGGCAATATGCCGAGAAGCGCGATGCTGCTGAAAAGGTCAAACCTAAGGAAATATGTGCCCAGCAGCTCAGCCGGCACATTCTCGTGAAGCACTGACACTCCCTGCGCAAGCAGCACTTGCTTGAAGAATATCAGCGTGAGCCACACCGTGAAAAATGTGGCGAACAATGCCCCTTCAAGCTCTGCCCTGTGGTAAGGCAGCTTTTCGAGCGTGACCAGCACAAGGAAGAAGACAAGGGCTGCAACAAGAATAAAAGAGGAAATATGGGTAATCGCAAGAAGAATGACTCCTGCAATGAAATAG
>JAGVYJ010000038.1 GCA_018303315.1 Candidatus Woesearchaeota archaeon
CGCAAGGCGCTTGAGCTGCTCGTCATTCAAAGAATCCAACTTTTCCCTGTGCTGTTCTGAAAGATTTTCGAGCCGCTCCCTATGTTCGCTGTCAATAGCCTTGAATCTTTCCAGAATCTCAGTCCTGTTTCTTGCATGTAAAGCCCCGGCCGTGGTCAGAACACGCTGCACTGCATCCTCCCTGACCTTCAGCCTGTCTGTCAGAGCAGTCTTGTTTTCATCACTTTTGTCAGTAGTGGTGTCCGGATTGTCTGCAGAAGTTCCGGACTTTTCCGTGGAATCATCAGTGTTGGCAGTTTTCTGCAGTTCAGGTCTGTTATAAGCAGACACTGTATCGGAATTATAATCTCCGAACACAACATTCACTAAACCTGTCAACAGAATTGCGAAAACCAGAAGGGTAAGTAATTTCTTCATCCCTTGTATTGCACACCAGGCTCTTTAAAAATTTTTTGTTTCAGAGCACGGAAAATTTACGGTATATCTCTCACAATACTGATTAATCTGCTGAATCTGCCAGCTGCCCATGCTGCTGCAAATCATTCTGGCGTGCATCTCGGGAATTTTTGCCGGAATAATAACAGGCCTGACACCAGGCCTGCATATCAATCTGGTTGCCGTAGTAGTGCTTGGGATGGCAGGCAGCGCGCTTTCATCATTTGAGCCAATCACGCTTGCAGCCTTCATAACAGCAATGTCAGTAACTCATACCTTTGTTGATTTCATACCGAGCATACTGCTCGGAGCCCCTGACGAGAACACTGCCCTTGCCGTGCTGCCCGGCCATGTGCTGCTGAAGAGAGGGCTGGCCTATGAGGGGATTCGCATAAGCTCCGCAGGCACGCTGACAGGCATGCTCGCAACACTGGCTTGCGTGCCATTCCTTTTATTCCTGGTTCCATTCATATTCAGCAGGCTGCAGACTGTGATAGGATTCCTGCTGCTTGGCATCCTGGCATTCATGATTGCGAGGGAATCAACATGGCAGAGAAGGATGTGGAGCTTGCTTATCATGACACTTGCAGGCATACTCGGTCTTATCGTGTTTTCCATGCACGACATAAAGCAGCCCCTGCTGCCAATGCTGTCAGGGCTTTTTGGGACGGCAATTCTGCTCAACAGCCTCAGCCAGCAGGCGAAGATACCAACGCAAAGGGTAACAGAGATGATAAAGATAAGCAATCTGAGCATGATTAAGGCTACCTCTGCCGGCACATTGTCAGGAAGCCTCGTGTCAATCTTTCCAGGCCTGGGCCCTGCACAGGCAGCAATAATAAGCTCGCAGTTCTTCAGGCACATCGGGATATACAGCTATCTTTTCATGATGGGAGCAATAGGCGCCTCGTCAATGGTCATGGGGTTTGTAACGCTCATGACAATCGAAAAAGCCAGGAACGGCACGGTTGCTGCTATTGCCGAACTGCTTGCAACCCCGACTTGGCACGGCATCGGCCTGCTTTTTGCAGTTATGCTGCTGGTTTCAGGCATGGCAGTGCGAATTACTTTGTATTTGTCCAGGATGCTGGCCAACACGCTGGGCAGGATGAATTACACGCTTGTGAGCCTTGGGGTGATACTTTTCATTGCAGCCATGGTAATTTATTTTGAATCATGGAAGGGCCTGCTCATCCTTGCAACAGCAACTGCCATCGGCCTGGTTCCCAACTTAACAGGTGTGGGAAGGAACAACGGCATGGCAGCAATAATCGTGCCTGTTATCCTTTACCTGATATTGTAGCCCGATGACTTTATATAGCCTGAAAGATAAAGCCTGCATGTGGATTTGTTTTCTGCATAACAAATTTAAATCAGCAGGGCATGTCATAGCTCATGGCAAAGGGCTTCAGGAAAATCAGCGATGAGCGGGTAAGGCAGCAGACATGGAAATCCACTGTGGAGTGGAACTCCATCCTGGACAGGCGGGGTGCAAGGGCAATCTTAACTCAAATTTATTCTAATTAGAAAGAGGAGTGAGCCTGGCGAACGACGAAAGAACCGCTTAATCGCTTTTTATATTCTTTGCCAGTTACGCAGTTCTGGCAAATTTCGTTCCGAAAAGTTGAGAAAGTCTCGTGTCTTAAAGGGTGTAGCCCAATCAAATAAAAGGTAAAGGGTTGGGGCTAAAATCGTAAGGTTTATATATATAAACATATTATACATATTTACACATAATTGGAGGTTGAAGAACATGACAACAATGACTTTAGCAGTGCCATCTGAACTGAAGAATAAGATGGAAAAATTTCCAGAAATGAACTGGTCTGAGGTAGCAAGGCAAGCCTTTATGCAGAGAATAAAGGATTTGGAGTTTTTAAGAAAATTTAAATCTGATAGCACTCTGACTGAAGAAGACGCACTGAGATTAGGAAGGGAATTAAACAAAAATCTGGCGAAAAGATACAAAAAGGCTTAATCATGGATTTAGTGATAGATTCAAATATTCTTTTTGCAGCTTTGCTAAAAGAAAGTGGAACTTCTGATATTTTATTTAAGCATACACTTTATGCTCCTGAGTTTATATTTGAAGAATTCAAAAAATACAAAGAGTATCTTAAAGGCAAAACCAAAAGAACTGAAGAGGATTTTGATGGGCTTTTTGACTTATTTGAACGAAATGTCATATTGATTCCAAAAGAAGAAATTGAATCTTTCATTGAGAAAGCAGAAAAGATTTCTCCAGATGCAAAAGACATCCCTTATTTGGCTCTTGCATTGAAACTGAAATGTGGTTTATGGAGCAATGATGGAGATTTAAAAGAAAAGCAAAATGTAATCAAAGTTTATTCTACTGAAGATTTATTTAATATGGATTGATTTTGTTAATTATTTCATGGATTAAGTAGCTAGAGTTTAAGCCCCAACCCAATTAATCGTACGAGACTTTCTCAATTGGACTTAGCAAATGTCAGATGAAGTATAGTATTTCATTATTCTCGTTTTCTTTGCACTGCTAAACGAAGGCACCTATCAAAATGATTTTCGGGAATAGCGAAGCGTACGAACCTACAAGGCAGTAAGAAAATTTTGGAAAACATCCATTAAAAGAGCTAAATCTTCGTAAAAACTGCTTAACAGGAGTAAAAAGTGAGACTTTATATGGTTCTTTTAGCATGACAGGTGTCGCTAACTCAACAGCCTGCAAATAGGCAACCTTTATAAAGGCACAGGGTTTTCTTAGTAGTATGGTTGATGGCAAAATCACAAGCTACAGAAGGGGCAAGCACACCCAGTATACCAACCAGATGGTGCTGCAGGTCAGGGGAATAGACAGCCTGGAAAAGGCACAAGGCTTAGTTGGGAAGGGCGTGATATGGACCAGCCCTGCCAAGAAAAATCTGGTAGGAAGGATTACAAGGACGCACGGCACAAATGGTGCCCTGCTTGCAAGATTCCAGATAGGCATGCCCGGACAGTCACTGGGCCAGAATGTAAGAATAGAATAATTCTCAGAAACCCTGGGTTCCGCCGTAAATCAGCAGAAAGCCCACTATGGTGAACAGGTAATCGTTGACAGTGCTGAGTATGCCTGGCAGTGTGAAACCTACAACTCCAAGCGAGTTGAGCAACGGAATAAGCCCAAGGGCAAGGGCGAGCAGGGCAAACAGGAAAGTCAGGTTGCGCAGCATCTGGGACAATCCCATGAAGCTCATGTTCTCAGCAATGCCGTCAAATGCAAGGAAAACCCCGCCAACAACAAGCAGCGCCCATATTACAATAGAGGGCAAGGGCCCTATTGTGAAACCTAAAATTCCAAAGCTTTTAAGAATCGGAAGCAGGCCGAGGACAATGAATCCCAGGCCGAGAAGCAGACTGATTGGCTTCCTTGGGCCTGTCCCCTGGGCTTTTCTGCTTAACATGGACTTTCCTTTGCCGAGCAGAGTATTTAAAGTTTTTTGTCAGTGCTCCAGCTCAATTCCGCCGGAGGGCAAAGCCCTGATTATCTCATCAATGTCTGCCTGAAGCCTGGCTTTCAGCTTCCTGGCAATGTCCGATGCCTTTCCGGAGCCCTGCCTTATGTAAACAGCATTAGCTGCATTCTTCTTGATAGCACTACTGGGCCCGCACATCACCATCTGCCCTTTGGTGCCGATTGCCGCGGTGATGGTTCCTGTAAGGTAGCTTGTTTTCCCGTAAATCATGAACGCCCCTTTCTGCAGGTATTCCCCTGCCCTGGCCTTCTTGCTGACCTGCTCTGGCTTTACATGAAAGACCTGGATGCTCTGCAGGCCGAGCTTCCATGCCCTGGAGAATATCGCGGTTGCATCTGCCGCTTCCTGCATGGACTGGGGCGGCACGCTTTTCCCGCCTGTCTTTATCACAAAAAAAGGCGAGCCGGCCATGTCGGTGTGGAACACTATGTCCTGGCCCTCTGTGTGCTTTTTTATCAGGATTTCATTGGTGGTTGCATCCCTCCCGCCTATGACAAGGAAGCCATCAGAAGAAATAAACCACCTGAATTTCTCAAACCATTCCCTTTGCCTGCCTGGCTGCGGCACGGCTTCCTTATCCGGCTCTTTCTCCAGGGCCTGCCTGCCGACCCTTGCAAGGATTGCCCTGACGCCTTCTATTTTTTTCCTGGCCTTCTTGGCTTTTTCATAATAAGAATTGGCGTTCTCTTCAAGGGATTTCCTGATGTCTATGGCTACCTTCATGTGCCCCCAGAATTAAACCCGGATTAAAAATGTTCTGCCTATATCAGCGCAGGCTGGCCGCCGTAAAGTGCCTTGAATTTTCTGCCGGCCCACTCAAGGGTGAAGACGTCGTTGTTAACAGCTGTCTTGCGCATCTTTATCACAGTAATCTCACGGTTGGTTTTCCTCTGCCTTTCAACCAGTTCCAGCCGTATGACGCCATCTGCCAGGAAATCCTCCACCCCGTACTCGCCGTACCTGCTCTTGTCCAGAGGCATCTCGGAAATGAGGAAGGTGGTGATGTCAAGGTCGCGGAGGAACTCATAGTAATAGAAAAGCTCGGTCCTGGGATTGTCGAACTTGGATATGACGTAAAGGGCGCTGAGAGAGTCAAGAGTAAAAAGGTCAAGCTGGCCGTGCTCCTTCATCTTCCTGACAATGTTCTTGAGCACATTAATCCAGTCCCCTGTCGGGCCTATCCTGGTGTCAGCACTCTTGATTTCCTTCCTGATGACTGCAATGTCTGCCAGCACCAATGTGCCTTTCCCCTTTGCCATGCTGAGCTTCTGCTCTATGTCTGAGAGGTTCTTTATCAGGAGGATATTGACCTTGGAGGAATCAAATCCCATGTTGGTCATGTGGTTCAGAAGCGAGACAGCGCTCTGCTCCAGTGTTATGTAAAGGGCTGTCTTGCCGTTCAGCACCTCATTATACAGTACATTGAATGAGAGCGAGCTCTTCATGGTGCCTGCGGTGCCGCAGACAAGGGTTATCTGCCCTGCCGGGATCCCGCCTTCCATCTGGTCGTCAAGGCCCTCGATATACAAGGGAATCCTCTCAATATGGCTCTTGTCCTTAATTAGCTCTTCTGGCATTTTACACCTCTTTTTGATAACTTATAATGTCCAGCTTCCCGGTATTGGTTGAGGCAATTATATATTTATTTTGCTTTTGCACAACCGCAGCCAGGCCTGTGCCCATTCCGTCAAGCCTGAGCTTCCAGAGCAGCTTGGCAGCGTTCTCCCCGCTCCTGTAGGTCAGCACCTCAGCAAAGTGCCCTGACTGCTGGGCAACCCCGGACACGCCTGGCAGGAAATCAAGGGAATAATAGCCACGGGCATCAAGCACATAGACAAACTCATCATAGCTTGCTATGACAACCTCATAGTTTCCGTCATTGTCAAGGTCAAAAACCAGCGGCCTGGCAACCACCCAGAAGTCTGTCTCGAAAGTCCACATCCGCTGCCCTTCTGATGTAAGGGCGTATGCCATGTTGTCGCAGCTGCCGAAGAAAACCTCAAGCTTGCCGTCATCATTGACATCAGCCAGTGCAGCATCAGAGCATATCCTGCCTTCTGTGCTGAAGCTCCACAATTCCTTGCCGTCCATTTCAAAAGCATACATCTTCCTGTCAAATGAGCCTATAAGGACATGCTCCCTCTCGTCGCCGAACAGCCTGCCTACCGTAGGGGTCGCTATAATCTTGCCATCTGTCTTTGCCTGCCACACGAGCTTGCCCTCGCTGCTGATGCAGAAAAAATCGCCGTTGTCATTTCCGAAAAAGCATTTGCCCTTGTGGCATGTGACCCCTGACTCGACCGGGGCCTTTGCATCAAAGTTCCATTTCATGCTGCCATTCTTGTCGAGGCAGTACACCCTTTTGTCTGTCGAGCCGAAGATTATCGTGCCTGATGCTGAGTCAAAGTCCGGCCTGCTGCGGATAGGGCCCTTTGCCGAGAACTCCCATTTTTTCTTCCCGTCTTCTGTAAAGCAGACCAGCTTGCCTGTTTCCGAGCCAACGAAAAGCTCCAGCCGGCGGTCGCTGTTGATGTCTGCAATCCTTGGCTGGGCGCTGATGCTTGATGAGGCCTCGGGGTCAAGGAACATCTCCTCTGCTGAGCTGCGCTTCTCCTGCAGGTCAAAAGACCACAGCAAGTCAGCCTTCAGGCTGATGCATTCCACCATCCCTTTTTTGGTGCCAATGTAAATCTGGCCTTTGGCATCTGTCTCTGCTGCAGCTATTAGCTTTCCCTCAGCCTCGAATTGCGCTGACAGGCCCAAGCGGCCCTGCCTGGTGCCCGAGACCGCAGAAATCATCCTGCTTAGCAATCCCATTCTTTAACTTGACGCAATCGGAGTTAAAAAAGTTTCGAAAAGATTTATATACGCTGCCCCGACTGAAAGAGGCTGATGGAGAGTCTCTTCAACAGGGTTACCGATGGCCTGAAGGCGGGCAAGTCCATGGATGATTTGCGCTATGAGCTCCTCAACCAGGGCTTCCTTGCAGATGATGTGGATGAAGTACTCGCCAAATTCACCCTTTCCAATCTCGAGGCCAGGAGGCG
>JAGVYJ010000039.1 GCA_018303315.1 Candidatus Woesearchaeota archaeon
AACCCTGTTGTCAAGGAGCTCAGTGCCTATCTTGTCGAATACACCAATAACTCTGTATTCATGGCCGTTAACCAGTATCTTGTTCTTCTCCCTGATTTCATTGTCAAGCTTGTCTTTTGCTATGGAATATCCAAGCATGGCAACCCCCTTGTCGTTGGGAGCAAACATTCTTCCCTCAACAAGCTTGAAATCACTGTTCCTGAAAAAGTCAATTGCGTGTTCCAGGCCTATGCCTGCGACTATCGCTGAGGTTTTCTCCCCCCTGTACTCCAGGGTTCCTGTGCTGAACAGTGCAGGTTCGGCCCATTCAACCCCTCTGCCGCGCTTTGCCGCGTCAAGGGCTGCGTAAGGTATGCGCTGGCTGCCGGTAGGAGGCCCCTGAAGATTGGCTGACACCACGGTAAAAACATTGCTTCCCAGCCGAGCGAACTGCTCAGCCACTGCATTCTGAAGGCCTTCCCCCAGGCTCATGAGGCTTATGATTGCTGCAACACCTATAACTATACCTATTATTGTAAGCCATGACCTGGCCCTCCGCGCTGCCAGGTTCCTTAACGTTAATCTGACATAATGATCTAACATCATCCAAACCTCATCGCGTCCACGGGATTAAGCCTAGAAGCCTGATATGCCGGAACCAATCCTGAAGACAGGGCGACCAGCGCAGCGAAGGCGACACCCCCTATAGCTGTGCCCGGAGAAAGGCTTACAGTCAAGATTGTGAATCCTGCTTGATGGGCTATTGTTTCAACCCCTTTTCCGGCAAGGAATCCGAGAAGCACACCAACAACGCCGCCGAACACACCAAGAAGTCCAGCTTCCAAGAGGAAGACAGACATAACCTGGTTGTTTGTCGCCCCAATGGCCTTCATGATGCCTATCTCAGCTATCCTTTCAGTGACTGCAGCGTACATGGAGGTTGTTATCCCGACAGCGCCAACCACCAATGAGATAAAGGCTATGCCGATAAGCACAGCCTGCACAATGCCCAGTACCAGATTGAACTGGCTGAGGAGCTGGTCTGCCGTGAGCACGTCAAAGCTTTCATCATCTTCCCGAGCCTGCTGAAGCCTACGCTTTATTTTTTCAGCGGCCTGGATGGGGTCAGAGCCCTTATTGAGCTTGACATCTATCATGGAAACGCTTTTCTTGTTGCCAGTGATTTCCTGCAGATTGTCCATGCTAATCCAGATTACACTGTCATCTTCAGGGTTTCCGATGCTCTCAAGTATTCCCACGACCCTGAAAGGGACATCGTTAATGAGCAGCTGGTTATTGATGTGCAGAGACTTGTCAAAAGTGTCAGTGGCAATCCTGTGGCCAACAATTACCTCTCTCGAAGAAAGGCTTGAGAGATAATTGCCTTCAGAGAATTTAAGGCCATAGTCCTTAATCAGCTGCTTATGCAAATCAAACGGCAGGCCGGTGACATAGGTTGATATCTTCTGCCTGCTGTATTCAACGCGCAGAATCTCCAGCAGGAATGCTGCTGCGTAAGAAACATCAGGGACTTTCTCAACTGTAGTTATATCATCGGTAGTCAGCGTGGTCGCCCCTGTGCCGGGCGCACTTGTCTGGCTGGCCTTTGGCGACACGATTATGCGGTCAACACCAAAAGTCTGGAATTGCTCCTCAATTGAGCTTTTCAGGCCCTGGCTTATAGACAGGAGAGCAATTATTGCCGCAATACCTATTATTATCCCCAGTACTGTGAGAGAGGCGCGAAGGGTGCGTCGCCTCAGCTGATTCAGCACAAGGCGGAAATAATCCGGGATCATTTAATGTCTGCGCCTGCCGATAAACCAGTACAGCACTGCCCCTATGCCTGTCAGGATAAGGACTGCCCATAAGATTTTCCTTGGCCTGGCCTGCCTCAGAGACTGGAGGTCCAGCAGCATGAATACGACAAAGACAGCGACAATCACCAGTACAAGGACGCTGAAAACCTGAGTTAGCGCATTTTGCTTGGGCAGCAGGCCGTAATTGCCGGCCTCGCCGGCAGAGTATACCGGCAGGGTTATTTCCTTATTGTCGATAAACTCATTGTTGTAATCATCCTTGTATGTCAAGATGACTTTCAGCGGCACTTCGCCGGGCTTTGCGTCGACAAAAATCTTGAATTCTGCAGTCTCAAAACCGTCAGGCTCGATGTTGCCAATGTAAGTGGTTGGAGAGTCTACAACCTTGTACCCGTCGGATGGCAGAAGCTGCATTGTTACGAATTTCATATTAGTAGGGCCGGTATTCGAGACAGAAATCACCACGTTGCCGTTGGTCCTGGAGGAGTAGATATCAGTGCTTTCCAAGTTGAGCGCATAGCTTGGCCTGGCGTTGACCGGAATTCCGAGTATGTCATCCTTTGAATACTCATTGCCAAGCTCGTCGAAATAAGTCAGGGTTGCAGGCACTTTGTACAGCTTGGCTTCGGCATCGGGATAAGCCTGCAGGTTGAACCTGAAAGTGTAGCTGCTACCCGGATTCAGGCGTTCAATCTTTTTCTCTGTGGCTGAGCCCACAGGTGCGAAGGGAAGATCAATTGACGTGACAGTGGTTGTTGTGGTCAAAGTTTCCTTCTCGAGTTTAAGCTTTATCCCGACATCCTTCAGCACTGACTCGGCAATGTTGCTCACCTCGATTTCGACAGTGGCTGTGTCTCCGGGTTTGACAGGACTGGGCTTGATGGAGATTGAGCTGATAGTTATGACCGGATTTCTGAGCTTTACGGAGATGTCGAATGATTCCTCAACCCCTGAAGCTCCTGATATGAACCTGAATTTAATAGGATTATCGCCAAGCACTGCGTTCTCTGCAACCTTCAGCCGGAATGTCTTGACTATCGGTGATGCCCCCACGTCTCCCAGCTTTTCCACAACAGAACCTGCAGCAGAAAACGGGAATTGTGGCTCGACCTCAAGGCTGCCATCCTTAAGTATGCCCTGCGCTGTGTTCTGGACCTTCACACTGACTGAAACCACATCACCAGGCTCCACAGGGCTGGGCTCGTACTTGTCGAGGAATAGTTTTACAGCTGAAGATGTTTGAGCTGAAACAGCGGCTGCACTTATCATAAGCATCAAAAGCAGCAATAATATTTTTTTCATGTTAGCACCTCATAGCCTTTTTACAGCTTTTCCGTCTTTCAAATATATTGTCCTGTCAGCTTCCCGGCTTAGCTTGACATCGTGAGTTACCATGACGATTGTCTTTTTTTCCTTATTGACTTCCTTGAGCAGTTCTATGATTGCCTTACCTGTGCTTGAGTCAAGGTTTCCGGTAGGCTCATCAGCGAGAATCATTTCAGGATTGTTTGCCATAGCCCTTGCGATAGCGACTCGCTGCTGTTCCCCTCCTGAGAGCTGTCCAGGGCGGTTATCCAGCCTGTGCCCAAGCCCCACCCTTACAAGGATTTCCCTGGCGGTTGACAGCTGCTTCTGCCTGGAAACGCCCTGAAACATCATCGGAAGGGCAACATTGTCAATGGCAGAGAGTGTTGGGAGGAGGTTGAAGCTCTGGAATACGAAGCCTATGGTCTGGCCCCTCAGCTGGGCGAGGTCGCTTTCTGAGAAGGATGTAATGTCCCTGCCGTTGAGGTAGACCTTGCCCCTGCTTGGGTAGTCGAGGCTGCCAATCATGTTGACAGCTGTGCTTTTGCCAGAGCCGCTCGGCCCCTGAACAGCAACAAATTCTCCAGGAAATATTTCGAGGTCAAGCCCCTGCAGGGCATTAACCTTGGCCTCGCCGAGTGAGTATGTTTTCCATACATTTTCCAGCCTTATGATTGGTTTCCTCATGGAAAAGAGGAGCCCTCCTATACATATATAAATATTATGAAAACATATTTAAACGAGCCACCTACAGCCTTGAGGCATGGCAAGGCTTAGATTACGGAAGCAGGAGAAGAGCTACAAGGGGATTATCATTACAGTTTTCATCGGCTTTCTCATGATTGCGAGCACCATTGGGTTTCTTGTTGGGTTTAATTCAGGCGGGGGCCCCCTGGACAGACAGGCAGGCAATGAAATAACATACAACGGGTTTAGCTTCATCTTCGGCCAGAATGCAGTAGCCACAACAGTAAATGGGCGCCAGGAGCAGTTCTATACGCTTCCCGCACAGGTAGAATACCTGAATTTCAGCCCTGACATAGTTCCGTTGCTCAGGCAGGCAGAAGCTGTAGTGCTGACTTACAATTCCAGCTCGCTGGAGGCAGGGGCATACTCGCAAACCCTTTTCAGGACAAAACAGGTATTGGAGATTGAGGGAACTGCATCAAGGTTGTCAGCGACAATGTTCCGGATTTTTTCCGGATTAGCGATCGTTTCATATACGGCCTTCTTGGCATAATACCATGACGGAAACTATCAAAGTTGAGAAAGAGGAGGAAACAGAGGAAGCTGCCTCCAGGAATCCCGGAATCAGGCTGTTGCTTGTCATAATTGGGTTGGTGGGGCTTTTGCTTCTGGCTTTCATGGCAGGGAAAAGCCTGCATAAGGAAAGCAACGCGCCCACCGTGGAGGAGCAGCTTACGTACAACAACTTCCAGTTTGTAAAGATAGAGGGCTTGTGGTATTTCCAGTGGCAGTACCAGGAACAGCCATACAACATAGCCCTGCATTTCAGCCCGAAGGAAGTGGAGGATGTAGAGGTTGTGGGCGAGCTGGACCAAAGATTTAGCAGGGATTCTGTATATGTCACCTATGATCCACTGGCCGGCGATTTCGGGAATCTCAGCCTGGCGGCAGGGGAGCTTACCACGCCGCTTGCCCAGGTATTCAAAATTCAGCCCATTGCTGCCTGCACCCAGAAAACCCTTGATGCCTGCATGAACCGGCCAATTGTTACATGCAACAGCACCAACTCTCCTGTTATCTTCCTGAACAGTACTGCCCCGGAGCCGAAGATAGTCATGCGTGGAAACTGCCTCGAACTTCAGGGCAAGGGCTTTGACATCCTTAAGGCAATTGACAAGAGCCATTATGTCAATTTGGGGATAATCAGGCAATGATAGAAGAGCATTACTTTACAAGAAAACCGTCCTCCAGTCATGAAAAAATAGGCTTCACTGCAAGGCTCCGCGGGAATGAGCTGGTTTTCCTGAGCAGTTCCGGGGTTTTCTCCAAGAAAAAGGCAGACCTGGGGAGCAGGGTTCTTATTGAGAACTGCCAGGTAGCGGATAACCAGAAAGTGCTTGACCTTGGCTGCAGCATAGGCGTAGTCGGGCTTTCCATTGCCAGGGAATTTCCTTCCTGTGCGATTTTCATGACGGATATCAATGAGAGGGCTGTAGGGCTTGCAAAGCAGAATGCAAAAGCCAATGGCATTGCAAATGTAACAATCCTGCAGGGCTCTGTATTTGCTCCTGTGAAAAATGAGAAATTCGATGTGATACTCCTTAATCCTCCGCAGACAGCCGGGAAGAAGTTATGCTTTGAAATGATTGAGCAGAGCAGAAAGCATCTGAACAAGGATGGCTCCCTGCAGCTTGTCGCAAGGCATCAGAAAGGCGGCAGAACACTGGAAAGCAAAATGGAAGAAGTTTTCGGGAATGTTTCCGTGCTGGCTAAGAGTGGCGGTTACAGGGTGTATATTAGCAAATTGCTATAGCTCCTGCAGTCTGTCTTTTTCTGAAGTTACCTGCCTTATCCCAACCCCGAGCTTCATCAAGGCAGCCATAGCAGCCATGTGTTCCTTGCCAGAGCCAGACTCCATGTTCAGTGCAACCTCCAAATCCTGGATTTTGCCTTCAAGCTGCTTCCTTATGGCCTCTGTCATTTCCGGAAGCGACTGTTCCTCTTTAATCAGGATGAACTCAAAGTTCTTCCCGGCTGAGAATTTCTGTGCAGCAAACTCCTGCGCAATTATGAAGATGCTTGTCCACTCAGCCGAATCAATCAGCTGCCTGACAGTGCCCCAGGTACCCTTGCCAACCCCCACAGTGGCTATAAGCGCAGTCATGGGCATGGGCACGTCATCTTTCTTTATAAAGCTTGCCAGAAATATTTTTACTACTATGTGATGATAAAAAATAGAAAAGTTTATAAAGTAAAGGTTTCATATAACTGGCTGGGGGAAAGATGTTCAAAACCATAATTGCGATTTTAGCCACCTTCACAGTAGGCTTCTTAGTGAGTTCCATGTTCAGCAACGTGACTGCACACCAGACTGCCCAAGAGCTCTATGAGTTGCCGCTTAGCCAGCCAAAGCAGAAGGACAATGTCTTTGCTAAGACCATATTTGTGCCAGAGCCGGAACCTAAGGCAGTGCCTGGCGACCGCGTCCCTGAAGGGAGCATAGGGGTGTATTCTGACCAGGTGGTTATGAAGATTAGCAACCCCAAATGGGCAAAGTTTACAGATACGCATTCAATGGACCCCGTGCTGAGTTCGAAAGCCCATGCAATCGAGATAGAGCCGGAAAGCCCTGACGACATACAGGTGGGGGACATAGTGAGCTATGTGAGCGAGTATGCGGACGGCACAATAATCCACAGGGTGGTGGAGACTGGCGAGGACAGCAAAGGCTGGTATGCCATAATGAAAGGAGACAACAACCCTAAAGAGGATCCTGGCAAGGTGAGGTTTGAGCAGATAAAGAGGGTTGTGGTGGCAATAATCTATTAATTGTCGACGAGTCTACCAATCTAACATGGCATGGAATCAGGAAAGCATGCGTTATAGTTCCCTTCTGACTTTCACATAATAAGAACCAAATGCGTACGGAAATCTTTTTGTTAATCCATCGAAATCAGGAGTAGGTTCACCACCAAGCAACAGATAACTGTCAATCGACGGCGAATTGCCTGAAAGCAGGCTAAGAGTTTGTCCCACTTTTTGCACGGTATCAAGTATTCCATCAATAGTCGGCTCAACAGGGAGCCAAAGTGCAGTTTGACTATTGTCACTTAAGTGGAAGTAGTGAAAACCAAATCTATCAGCTGAACTTTGGATGGTCTCATCTACTCTCGGACCAAACCTTAATTCACCATGCATCCGACTTATCTTTTGGGTGGGTGAGTTTTCAAAAAAAGGAACAATCAACTTTACGCCATCATAACTTGCCCTTTTAGGCCAGGCTTCATCTTGCCCACTACAATAAAGTTTTTCTTCCCCAGAAGCCCTCCCGATAAGTGTGGACTGCACCAAAGGAATTCTTACATCTGGCTCTTGAAAGTTAGGGCGACCAAGTGCTACAGTGAATTTTCCAACTTCAACCGTAAACTTTTTTGCCATAGAACTTGGTCATTATACACGGTATATAAATTTTCCTGTTTTTATTAACTCTTCAGTAGTAAGTTTATTGGAACTGAGGAGCTCATGTACAAATACAATAGATGAATGGAAGAGCAAGGACTAGTATTGCAGAAGGCCTTAGAGAGGAAGCTGCTGAGCTAATCCAGGGCGAGCATGATGTCAAGAGGTTTGCCCGGATTCCTCACTTCTGATGTGCCTGAGTGCCATACTAGCTAATTCTTAAATAATAAGTAATTTATTCTATATTAACAGTATTAATTACCCATAATATCATAAAGTATATAAATAAGTTCTTACAATATAGGTAAATAATGACTGAGAGTGTGGATAAAGTTAAGGATACGTTAGATTTCTCAAGAGACAAGTCCCTTCAGGCATTGAAGCTGCTGCTTGACCATCTTGAGGCAAAATATGAGTTGACTGCCAGTGAAATCATCACCAGGCTCGAGGCAAAGCTGCCCCATTCCATACCTGTGTCTATTTTCAGGAGCACAAAGCTGCCTGCGCTCCAGCTCATCTGCAAGTACCTGCATGAAAATGAAAGGCTCAGCTTCAGCCAGATAGCAAAGCTGCTGAAGAGAAATCCCAGAACTATATGGACTACCTACAAAGCTGCCCAGATATCAGCAGAGAAGCCGCTGCTTGTTGAGCCAAGCCACTATCACATACCCGCCTCTGTCATTGCCGACAGGAGGTATTCCACGCTGGAGGCAGTGGTTGTCTTCCTCAGGCAGCATGACCTGACTTACGCCCAGATTGCAACAATGCTCGGCCGGGACTACAAGACGATTTACACAACTTTCTGGAAGGCGATGGCAAAATGAGAGACAAGCTTGCCCTCCTGGCGTTAACCCTGCTGTTCTTCTTCACAGCAGGCAACCTTTTCACAGGGGCTGTGCCCGAGGGGGCATCATTCGACTTCAATTCAACAGAATCATTGCCTGTGAAGTCAGTGGGGACCATCACCACAGCAGGCGGCTCATTCACAGTTGTCAACCTGAATGTAACCAACCAGAATTCGCGCTGGAAGGCTTATGTGGGAAATGCGACAGGAACGCTTACATTGCAGGACGGGAACAACTACACGATATATGACTGGTCGGTCTCCGCCCCGGCCGGAGAGGTGTATGCCACAAGAGGCAGCTCAGTGACATGGGCCAGCATAAGGTGTGCCGGAGTGAGCAACATAACTTCCGAGCAGACAGCCCTGAACATATCAACCCTGAAGGATGACAGCATCAATAACACATTCCTGAACAACAGCCACAAGGCAATGGTTGTGGGAGACATCATCTTGTCAAACTCGTCATGCTTCAGCATCGCTACATATGTCAACTCCACCGCCCAGGCCAGCGACGAGAATGCCCTTTTCCAGGAGCTGCTGCTTTCAGATGTGAATAATATAGTGTATTCAACGATTATAGAGAATAACAGGCCTGGCTACAATAATGCCAGCCTTGACTTCCAGATGATAGTGCCTGACTATGGCAACGAGACCATAACATCAGATGTTCCCTATTACTTTTACATAGAACTGAGCTAAAAAATAAAAAAAGGAAAGACAGTTGTCCCACCAACTGCAATGAGCGTTACTCTCGTGCCTTTCCCTTCAAACGCTTCCACCTTTCCTTTGTCTTTTGTCGTAGGAACTCCTGCACAAATCTTGATGACTTGCGCACATTCAGGCGGAAAGCCCTTCCCTTTATAGCCTCGATCGATCGACTGAACAGCTTTCCTAACTCCTCGTCCGGAAGATCAGGATAACTCTTACGAAGCAGCTCATCCTCTTCAGCAGTCCAGTATGAAATGAGCTTTTCCCTGTTTGTCTCCGCCATTTTCAATCAATCTCCAGATAAAAGTAATATGGTATAGCGCCAGACTCTGAAGATGAGTCCGGAACTATCATTTCAAAGTCGAAGGTGCTCTGGTTGTTATACGAGCTTATTGTGGTGGATGTGTATGCGATTCCCACCACAAACACAAGATGGTTGGCATCAGTCTGATTGGATGAATTGGTTCCCAAAGTATCATTTGCACCTATTATAAACTCAGGGAATATGTTCGAAGGACTGTTTGTCTGGGCAGTATTATTGACGAAGGGGAGAACTGTTGTGCAGTTGGATACTGTGGTGGTGCCTATAGCCGTGGCTGTGTGGTTGTAAGAAAGGGAAAAGGTCCTGTTTATGCTGTCACTTGCTGTGTGCGTTTGGTTAAGGAAGGCATCCTCGCGGAATATGGGTTCAGTTGAGGCGCATGTCACATTTGACCAGCTTATGCTGTTGTTGCGGGTTGCATAGACCTCGCCAGTGATTGTGCTGGTGAGGGCCCACTCGTATATAGAGTAGCCGTTGCCGTCTGCCAATACCAAGGTTCCGGAAACGTTTCCAACATAGGCTTTCCATTTGCCCTGGGTCTGGGTGCTGGAAAGGTTCACATAGACAAACTGGCCGCCGGCGTCAGACCTTGAGGTGGTTGCCTGCTGGGCTGACCTTGTGCCTGATGACACTAAGGTGGGAGTTGCGCCTTCAGGGGTTGCACCTGCCTGGAAAACCACGCTGAGCATTATCAAGGTAAGAACTGACAGAAGGATGAATTCCCTGGCGTTGTGCAAAGCTTTTCTTCGGAACATTTCACTAAACCAATACAGTTAATGTATAAAACATGAGTTTACTATACAATTCAGTATACTAATATGAGGACTTGTATATAAATATTTCGATATTAGACTATACAAGTATGAATTAATATAGATTAATATACAATTTGGTATACTTGATATTTATTTATTTTCTATATAGAAAATTAAATAGCTGACAAATTTGGGCTAAAGAAACGGAAAGACAAAAAAGAAAAAGTACAGAAAATGCTTAAAGCCGGCCCTGCTTGATGGCAAGCCAGCGCGCTTTGGTGCGTTCGCGCAGCATTTTCTGTATCACTCTCGCGTCTTTCCGCAACTTAAGGCGATATGCCCTTCCCTTGATTGCCTCGATAGAACGATGCAACAACTTCTGTAACTCCTCATCTGATGCAGCAGGATAATGCTTTCGAAGGAGCTCATCTTCCTGGTTTGTCCAGTAATCAATGAGTCTCTGCTTCTGATCTTGGCTATTTGGCATTCTTAATCAAGCTCCAGGTAAAAGTAATATGCGGTTGCGCCTGTTGCGCTCGCTGAATCTGCTACAACCAGTTCAAAGTCATAAGTGCTTATATTATTGTAGCCACGCTTATCAAGCTGAATTGACACGGCATATATCAGAGCATCTCCAGAAGTGCCGTTAGTAATGTTCCCTCCAACAGTAGTGTTGGCTCCGATAAGGATAATCGGGAAATCGTTTGAAGCTGAGGGACTTGCTGCTGCTGTGTTGTTGACATATGGATAAAGCGTGGGGCAGTTTGAAAGGGTTATAGAGTTAACCAGGAAGGCAGTGTGCTGGTTATTCAGGAAAGTGTTGTTAATGTTGTCTGATGCCCCACTGGAATGGTTCAGGAAGTCATCCTCGAAGCTTATAGTGTCGTTCCTTGCGCAGGAGATGTTGCCCCAGCTTATTGAATTGTTCCTTGTTGCGAATACGTCGCCTGTTATTGTTGAAGTTAATGTCCACTCATAGATTGAATAGCCATTCCCGTCAGCAAGCACGAGCACACCTGTAACGTTGCCTACGTATGCCTTCCATTTCAGCTGGTTGACAGTGCCCTGGAGATTGACGGTTGCAATTACCCCCCCGTCATCAGATCGTGTCTGAGTTGGATTTGTCGCATTACGTGATGTTGATGATACAAAGCTTGGCGAAGCACCTTCAGGAACACCTGCTGCCATGTATACCAGTG
>JAGVYJ010000040.1:0-6925 GCA_018303315.1 Candidatus Woesearchaeota archaeon
GTAGAAGGGGAACTTAAAGCCAGGGCCTGGCTTAACCTCAGGGTTTACCTGGGATTTGGGTTTTTTGCCTTCCAGCACCGCCAGAAGGTTCTCAGCAGCCATGAGCGACATGCCGCCCCTGGTCTCGACAGTGGCGCTTGCTATATGAGGGACGACAATAACGTTGTCCAGTTCAGCCAATCCCGGGCTTAAAGCAGGCTCGTTCTCAAAGACGTCCAGTGCTGCACCAGCTATCTCCCTGTCCCTCAATGCCCCGACCAGCGCCTGCTCATCAACAACAGGGCCCCTTGAGGTGTTTATCAGGTATGCCGAGTTCTTCATCTTCTTAAATTCCTTGGCACCGAAAAGGTGCCTTGTCTGGGGCAGCAACGGAACATGTATTGATATGTAGTCAGCTTTCTTCAGGATTTCATCCAGTGTTGAGAATTTCGCGCCTACATCCTTCTCAAATTTAGCGTCCCTGCGAATGTCATAGTAGAGAACTTTCATGTTAAACCCTCTGGCCGCCCTCTCTGCCACTCCCCTGCCTATTCTTCCAAGGCCAACAACACCAATTGTCTTCCCGAACACATCGTTACCGAGCAGCAGCATAGGGGCCCATCCATGATAGTTGCCTGCCCTGGTGAACCTGTCAGCCTCGACAATCCTCCTTGAGATGGCAAGCATGAGCGCAATTGCATGGTCGGCAACGCTCTCGTTGAGCACGCCAGGAGTGTTGCACACAGGGATATGGCGTTCAGTGGCAGCCTTGACATCAACATTGTCAACGCCGACTGCATAATTTGAAACAACCCTCAGCCTTGGGTTAGAGTCAAGAAGCTCGGCATCTATCTTGTCAGTCAGCAAGCAAAGCAACGCATCCTTGCCGCGCATTCCGTCGATGATTTCCTGCTTGCTCAGCACACGGTCATGGGGGCTTACCTCGACATCACAATGCTTCCGCAGAAGCTCTATCCCCTGCTCAGGGATTTTCCTCGTTACAAAAACAGTAGGTCTCATTTTCTCTTCAACACCTCTTTCACTGACCACACTATGTTCGGCGCCTTGACAAGGAATTTGCGCATCAGCTCGTCAGGCTGGCCTGATTCCCCGAAGCGGTCATTTACTGCCACGAATTCCATTGGCACCGGGTGGCTCTTAACAACAACTTCCGCCACAGCGGACGCAAGTCCGCCATGAATCTGGTGCTCCTCAGCTGTCACTATGGCGCCTGTCTCCTTCGCTGCATTTATGATTGCCTCCCTGTCGATAGGCTTTATTGTGTGGCAGTTTATAACCCTCACATCAATGCCCTGGCCTTCCAGTTCCCTGGCCGCAATCAGGGCCTCATACACTAAAGTACCGCAGGCAATTACCGTTACATCCTTTCCCTGCCTGAAAGTCTCAGCCCTGCCTATCTGGAACGGGGTCTCCGGGGTTGTTACTACCGGGACGTTCTCCCTTCCAAAGCGCATATAGCATGGCCCTTTAACCTTGCTCATGGCAAGTGCTGCCTTTTTTGCATCATGGTAATCGCAGGGCACTATCACAGTCATGTTTGGCAGCACCCTTGTAATTGCAACATCCTCCATCGCCTGATGGGTTGCTCCGTCAGGCCCGACTGATATGCCTGCGTGGGCACCGATAATCTTGACATTGGCATCGCTGTAGCAGATGCTAACCCTTATCTGGTCCCAGTTCCTGCCCGGGTTGAATGCAGCGTAAGACACAATGAACGGGATTTTTCCTGTATAAGCCATGCCTGCCCCAATCCCTGCCATATTCTGCTCTGCAACACCCACCTCGACAAAGCGCTCAGGGAACTCTTTCCTGAATTTTGCAGACTTGGTGGAGTCTGTCAGGTCACAGCACAGCAGCACAACGTCCTTGTTCTGGCTGCCTGCCTCAACAACCCCGTCCCCGAAGCCTGTCCGGGTGGGTATCTGCTCTACTTCCCCGTAAAGCCGGTCTGAAAGCTTGGCGTGCGGATTCAGCATTATTGGTGCTCCCCTATGATTTTTCCGCCCAATGTTCTCAGCTTGTCAAGCTCCTCAAGGGCCTTCCTGGCTTCCTCGGCATTTGGCGGCTTTCCATGCCATTCATATTTGAATTCCATGAAATCAACACCTTTTCCCGGAATGCTGTGGGCAATTATAGCTGTCGGTTTCTCAAAAACAGCCCTTGCCTCATTACAAGCATCTATTACATGCCTTATGTTGTGCGCATCCACCTCTATCACGTGCAGGCCGAAGGACTCAAGCTTGTCCCGCAATGGTTCAAGAGCCATGACATCCTCTGTGAAGCCGTCAATCTGGATATTGTTCCTGTCGATAATAAAAGTCAGGTTGTGCAGCTTGTTCTTGCCCGCAAACATGAAGGCTTCCCAGGCCTGGCCCTCCTCTATCTCGCCGTCGCCGGTCATGCAGTACACACGCCAGCTTTTGTTGTCAATTTTGGCAGTCAGGGCCATGCCGACTGCTATGGACAGCCCCTGCCCCAATGGGCCGCCGGAAGCTTCAAGCCCGGGCAGAGAGTTTTTGTGAGGATGCCCGTGCAGCCTGGTGCCGAGTTTCCTCAATGTCATAAGCTCCTGGACAGGAAAGTAGCCGGCGTGGGCCATGGTTGCATAAAGGACAGGGCATATGTGGGCATTAGAAAGCACGAACCTGTCCCGGTCCTCCCATTTCGGGTTTTCAGGCTGGTGGTTCAACACATGAAAGTAAAGGGCAGTGAAAACATCAGCCATGCCCAGGGGCCCTGCAGAATGGCCTGAGCCAGCCTCCAGCAAGGATTTGATTATATCCCTGCGGATATTGTTTGCTATTTCCTCAAGTCTGTTTATATCTGGTTCCATACCTCTTTTTCCCACGCGACCTTATCACCCCTGATTATGATTCATATTTAAATGTTATGAATCTGTCTATTATTAACTATAGCAAAGCCCGGACAATCTATTTCTCGCCAGGGATAACATGCGGCCTGCCTTAGTGACTCACCAAAATATTTTTAAAGTTCATCGGGCAGTTACCGGTTATGCCCAAGCAGAGACGTGGCAATTCTGTTTTATCAAGACTGAAGGATATCCGTTTCACTAGAGGTGATTGAATGACAAAAAAAAGGGCTGCACGTGCCACGACAATCGCAAGGAAAGTCGTGCGCAAGGCAAAATCTGCCTCAGATGAAGTCAGAGCGCACAAGAAGCTTGCTGCAGGCGCTTTCGGTCTTGGCGCAGCACTGGGCACTATACTGACATTTGGGCTGCTGCGAAGGAAAAAATAGGCTAAATGCCGAGGGCTGCCTTCAGGGCATTCTTGTCAAAGCCAACTATGATATTGCCGTCGATGTCGATGACAGGCACGCCCATCTGGCCTGACTTGTCCACCATTTCCTTGGCTGCCTTAGGGTCTGCAGCTACATTGATATCAGTGAACGGTATCTTGTGCTCCTTGAGGTAGTTCTTGGTCATCCTGCAGAAAGGGCAGGCAGGAGTCGAATATATCTTCACATCCCCGGCCATGCTATCACCTCTTACCTGATTTGAGCAGACAATGGCAGGGCACAGTTAAATAGTTTTGGTTTAATGGCTCACTGAGAGCCGGAAATGGGCTTTGTGTCAGTGAAGTTTATCCTTCCATCGCTGTGCCTTACGATGACCAGCCCTTCCATGGTCGGCAGAATGCTGGAGTGAACATTGTAGCTGCCTTCCCTCCGGAAAACGAAGCTCCAGTTGGCATTGCCCCGGATTTCAGGGGAAGTGAACAACCGGCTTTCAAGGGCATGTGTGATGCCGTCGCTGTTTACCCAGGTCACGGTAGTGCCCGGTTCTATGACTACGGCCGATGGATTTATCTGGTGCCTTGCCATTGTGACAAAAACCTGCCGGTTATTGGACTCGCCCCTGTTCAGAAGTATATCCTGGCAGCCCAGCAGAAGGAGGATGCTTACTGCTGACAGGCAAAGCAGGAGTTTCATTTTTTCAGCTTTTCCACAACCGCCTTCTCGGAAATGATTGCTGAGTTCCCGGAGGGGTCTTCAATTATCATCTTTGTTTTCTGGTTTCCATAAATTATGCGGTTAATCTTCTTGATGAGGTTCCTGGCATTTTCCTGCACCTGGGGCTCGTCGTCCCCCTCCTTAACAGCTTCTATCTGTGCCTTGAACCTTTGCAGCACGCCCTCGATGTTGGAAACAAATCCTTCAGCGTCATCGCCGCATTCCAAGGAGCCTATGTGCGGGATTTTTATGGTTCCCTGGGAGGACCTCACAACTCTTATGTTCATATCCTTCTCACTGTCAATCTCAAGCGTGTATCTAGCAGGCGGCTTCTCTTCAGCTGCCTCCACTTCTGACCTCCTGAATTTACAGCTGCTGCAATCCATCAGAAGAATGTAAGTCCTGCCGAAATACGGGATATCTATCTCTTCCTGCCTTAATATCAATGTGGGTTTTAGGCAGGCAGGACAGGTCTGGCCCTTAATTTCGTCGGCACTATTCATGCCTGCAGTTACTTGGAAGGCGTTTAAATAATTACCGTTTTTTCCTCTGCACTTTAAAATCCAATTTTTTCACGACAGAAGCATACACCATATACATTGTAATGCTGTGGGCCGCAGGCAGAAGGAAGAGAGCAATCAAGGGACCGATGATTGTAATAACCGAGATTATACCCAAAACCAATAGCGCCAGTCCATAGCTAAACACGAAAAGGAAGGCTGTGAAGTAGGTTATTGTAAAGGCTTGCCTAAACACAGTCCTGAAAGCAAACGCGTCCTTCAGCCTGTAGGACCTGGCGTACCTGACCAGGGCCAAAGGAGTTATATACCACGTGACAAGCCCAACTATCCCGGCAGCTGTTCCGAAAAATATCAGGCTGATAATTCCGCCCACGGAAATTTCAGACGAGGGCAAAGTGATTAGGAACATTACAACCGGAACCATTAGCAGGATTGTGGGAAGCCAATACACTATGCTGACAATCATTGCCATGACCCCGCTCAGGAATAGCCGCCTGAAATTGCTCCATGAAGGCACCTTTTTCTTTCCAATTAGCTGGAAGTGGGCAACCTCAATCAGAAATCCTTCCCAGAAAAAACCGATAAGAAGCACCAGTATGTTGAGAACCTGCGCTACATTTGCGGCAAAACTTAAAACCCAAATCAGGGAAAGAAGAAGGCCTCCGAAGGCAAGTACCCCCAATGAAGTGAATGGTCTCTTAATCGCCTCTTCAAAGTCTATCATTGTTCTCCAGAGGAGAGCTGCATTTTAAAAATCTTTTCCTAACTTACTTTAGAACCTTCAGGGGCATCCACAGCTACCGGTGCCCCCCCTAAAGTCAGAATTGCATCGCCAAGAACAAGTTTTCCGCCTTTCACAGTGACGCCGAGCCGTGAAAATTCCTTTATGTCAATCTGCTCCCTGCCGATTTCCACGTCCTTTGGCATGACATTCGTTCCCGGTTTTGCTGCAGGCACCTCAAGCACTCTGAATTTCCTGTTAACTTCAGCAGTAAGTATCATGCCATTGCTTTCTCTGCCCCTCAGCTTCACAGGTTTCAGATTCGCAAGGAACAATGCGTGCTTTCCTTCAAGCTCCTCTGCTTTGTAAAAATCCCTCAGTCCAGTCACTATCTGCCTGGGCTCACCCATGTCCACCTGCAGCACAAACAGCTTGTCCGCAGCAGGATGGTGCACGGCCTTGATGATTCTGCCGACCCGGATGTCCAACGGGAATTTTCCTGCGCAGGGCAGCAGCCTGTCAAGCACCTGCTGCTCTATCGGTGTCAGCACGATTCTTGCTTTGGATATCGGGCCTGTCAGGGGCTTTCCCAATTCAGAAATATCAAGTTTCTTCAGGTTAAGCTGCTGCCTGAGCTGCTCTGAGTAGTCCGGGAGAATGGGAGACAGCAATATGGCAAGGTCTTTTACAATCCCTGCGCTCCAGGAAACAACATCCAGGGCTTTTTGCCTGTCTGTCCTGACAAGCTTCCAGGGCTCATGCTTCTGGAATGTCCTGTTGCCGAGGTCGCTCAGTGCAAGTATGGCCTGCACAGCCTCCCGCAGGTTCAGCTCAGAGAATTTCTCCTTTGCCTCTTTTATGATGCCTGCCCTTGAGGCATCCTCGCTCCCAAACTTACTGCTTTTGTCAAGCTGGCCGTCAAAGTGCTGATTCGCGAACTTAAGGGTTCTGTAGGCAAAGTTTGCTATATTAGAGACAAGCTCGTTATTCACGCGTTCCATGAAATCCTGCGGATTAAGGTCAATGTCGCCAATCCTGTTTGCAAGATTCGCTGCGTAATAATATCTCAGGCACTCGGGGGGAAGATGCTTAATGTAATCACCTGCATTCAGGAAAGTGCCCCGGCTCTTGCTCATTTTCTGGCCGTTGATTGTGAGGAAGCCATGCACAGCCAGCTTTGTCGGCTGGGTAAAACCCGCAGCCATCAGCATCGCAGGCCAGAACAGGAAATGGAAATAGGTTATGTCCTTGCCTATGAAATGGATTAGGTTTGCATCCCTGCTTCTCAAAAAGCTGTCGATATCAAGGTCATGTTTTCTTGCATAGTTCACAAAGCTTGCAAAATAGCCAATCGGCGCATCAAGCCAGACATAATAGTACTTGTCATCTTCTCCGGGAATTTTGAAGCCGAAATACGGGCCATCGCGTGATATGTCCCAGTCCTGAAGGCCATTGGCTATCCATTCTTTCACAAAATTGACAACCTCTTTCTGCAGCTCGCTGTTCTGCTCAAGCCATGCCTCCAGCTTGCCGGAAAACGCCCTGAGCCTGAAAAAGTAGTGAGTCGACTTTTTCCTGACAGGGGTGTCCCCGGATATTACAGAGCGCGGCTCAACCAGCTCAGAAGCATCATAGGTTGCATTGCAGTGCTCGCAGACATCTCCATACTGGTCAGGGGTGCCGCATCTGGGGCATTTGCCCTTGACATACC
>JAGVYJ010000040.1:6953-10852 GCA_018303315.1 Candidatus Woesearchaeota archaeon
TACCTGTCCGGCAGGAACATGCCGTCTTTCTCGGAATACAGCTGCTCAATCTCCTTGGTGTAGATGAATCCCTTCTCCTTCAGCATCCCGAAGAACCGGTCAGAATATTCCTTATTTTCCGGGCTGTTGGTTGTGTGGTAATTGTCGAACCTGATGTTGAAATCAGCAAAGTCCTTCTTATGCTCCTCAAAATATTTGCCTGTGAGCTCTTCAGGGGTAACCCCTTTTGCCCTGGCAGCAACCATTATCGGCGTGCCGTGCGCATCATCTGCACACACAAACACAGGCTTATGGCCTGAAAGGCGGAGAAACCTGACGTATATATCTGCCTGTATGTACTCAACCATATGCCCAAGATGCAAAGGGCCATTGGCGTATGGCAGTGCAGCGGTTATCAATGTGGGCTTTGAAAAATCCAGCGCCATAATCCGCAGGCAGCTATATCGCTTTAAAAAGATTATGCACTCAGGCCCTGAGCCTGTATTCTTTGCTTGTTGTCTTCCCGTCAGCAGTTATCTCCCTGATTATCTTTCCCTTCCTGACTGCATTAAGCCTGGCCTGAACAGAATCATTTTCGAACTGCTTTGGGATGTCGATGCTTTCAATGACATACCTGTGCCTTATCTCAACTTTTTTTGGGCTGCCTTCTATGTCAAACATCAGCTCATCCTTGACCAGCTTCAGGTCTTCCTTGCCGAAACTGGCTGACATGAACTTTTTCACAGTGGTGCCTGGTTTAGGGGGGGATTTCTTTACCTTGAGGGTTCGAAGGCCGCAGCTTACATCGCAGAGGATTATGGCATCGCTGAAGTCGTCAAGGAATTTCCTGAACCTGTCCGGGGCCATGCTGGCTTTTATGGTAAGTTTGCTGCCTCTTGACTTTACAATCTCTGCTCCAGCAGCCTTCAGCCCTGGCTCCAGGCCCTTCCCCACAACAACCCCTGACAATGCAAGGCTTCTGTCCGCAAGCTTTGCCAGGAACCTAAGCATGACATCCACATATTCAAATCCTGCGCTTACCTGTATGCTGCTGCCGACCTTCACAGAAAGAAGCTCTTTCTCAAACTCGCCCAGGCCATACCGCACGAACTTCCGGTGGGCAAAGCTGTCGGCATTGCCTTCCACTATTGTCCTGATGAAATTGAGCGCCATAACATTTATCTAGCCCTGGCAATAATGGAACTGTATAAAAACCTTACCAATCAGCACATGATTTGCCATTTTGGAGTGCTCACTCATGGCTATTATTGTCCAGTTGTCAACAACTTTTATTAAAGCTCTCCCCAAAGACAAACCAATATAGAGAAAAGAATGTATGATAGTGCTATATAATGGCTGACGATACACACACTATAAGCACTGAGGCTGACGCACTTCTAACGCTGCTTCACAGCATGCCCAAGATATCATTCTCTGACGCGGCAGACAAACTGAATGTCCCTGTGCAGACACTGGAGTCATGGATAAACTTCCTTGAGGAAGAGAGGATAGTACAGGTCGAGTACAACTTCACAACCCCCTTCGTGTCCCTGGTTCAGGGGAAGAAGCAGCAAATCCAGGACATGCCCAGGTCTGAAAGGGCAACTTCTCCGGTGCAGATGGAGCCAAAGAAGCTTCTGGATGTTTCGCTTTTCGACGAGGAAGATGTGCATTCACTCCTCAACGAGGCCTACAAGGCCATGAAGGAAGGGCGATTCGACGATGCCAAGGCCCTCTATGCCAGGCTGCAAAGCCTCTACGAAAGCATGCCCGACCAGTACAGGGAGCACAAGGCCCAGATAGAGAAAGACCTGCTCAAGTTCAACAAAGACCTTGCCTCACATTATGACATACATCTCGTGCAGCAGTTCAGGCAGGGCTCCAGGGAAATATCAGGGCTTGTGAGGCAGTTTGACAGCGCGGTCAAAAAAGGGTTATATGATGAAGCCTTCAGCCTGTACAAAAAGGCCAGGCAACAGCTGGGCTCGCTTCCTGAAGGCTTCCTCATCGAGAAACAAAAGCTTGAGTCAGACCTGATAAAGGTATATGACCAATTCCTCCTTAACAAATACAAGAAATCCAGCGCATCGTTCGACACCCTGAGGGACCAGATTCTTGGCCTTTTGGACCAGATAACTTTCTCCCTGCAGCAGGAGGATGTCGTCACAGCCAAGCGGCATTATGAGCAGGTGAGGAAGCTGTTTGCCCAGATACCAGCCAATTTTGTCCAGGAAAAGCTCGGGATTCAGCACATGATACTTGAAGTCTACGATAAGCTGAGCTCGAAGCATGAGTCTTTCTACAGGAAAGAGTTTGAGGCCAAGAACAGGCAGGCGGCTGACATGGTGGGCAGGCTCAGGGCAGAGCTTTCAGCCAGTGAGGGGCAGGCGGCAGTGGAGACATATAAGCACATCAAGGAAGTGTTTGATTCCATGCCTCAGGGCTTTACCGGGCAGAAGACCGAGCTCCAGGACCAGATACTGAAACTTTATGACCAGCTTACCCTGCTTGTACGGGAAAGCAGTTCGGGGACTTTCAGCCAGAAGATGGCCCAGATACAGGAAACCATGTCCCATGCCCAAAGCATGTTCAAAAACAAGCAGCTTGAGCTTGCTGAAGGATATTACCGGAGGGCAGTGCAGCTTTACGGCGAGCTCCCTGCAGGATTCCTTGAGAGAAAAATGGCCGTAAGGGCAAGGATTATGGATTTCTACAAGCAGATACTGCTTGAGCATGACCAGAAGGTGCTTGAGGGATATGAGGAAAACACAAAGCAGCTCTACCATGATGTGCTCGGCCTTATTGCCAGCCTGAAAGAGGGCTTCATGCATCTTGAGCTGGCAGGGAGTATAGCAACTTATGAGCAGCTCAAGGGGCTTTACAACCAGCTCCCGGTGGGATTTGTCTCAGAAAGGACCAAGCTGACGCAGGACATTATCAAACTTCATGACGAGGTAAAGGCCTACCAGAAGGTGGTTGATGTGGGAAAGGCCCGGAACATGCAGGACAGGGAACTCTGGCAGAGATATCTTTCAGAACTCCTCGGCCTAAAGAGGAAAATCTCAATGAACAGCCCTGAAGATGTCAGCTTCATCCAGTATCTTGATGAGCAGTATATGCGCTCTGCCCAGGAACTAAGGGGACCCAGCGTGCCTGTTGCCGGGCAGCAAGCACCCCGGGCCATGCCTGCCGCTGAGCATCGGGCATCTGCTGCAGTGCCGGTCCGACAGCCGGTCCCGCCTGAAAAAAGGCCTGTAGTTCCGAACAAGGAGGGCCTGTACAGGCAGATTCATGAGCTCAAATCCCAATCTAAGCCGGCCCTTAAGTCAAAGGAGGAGCTCAACCTTTAGATGGCCAAGCCTGAAACAATAGACCAGTACAAGCTTAATGTCAACGGCATAGTCATAGACGTCAGGATACTTCGAGATAAAGATGAAATTGTGCCAAGCTACAACATTTCCATTCTCAACATCAGCCTTGGCACCCAGATAATCCTCAATAAGCTTCGGGAGGAATTCATATCCCTGGTGAATGTGGGCAACATCACTGTCCAGGAAAGGGGCGTAGAAGGCATAAAAGCCGTCTTTGAGGACGAGATTAAAGTGCTGATAAAGAAATATTTCCCAAATATCGACGACCGAACTATCACGCTGCTCATCAATTATGTCATTCAGCAGAACATAGGGCTTGGAAATATCGAAATCCTGCTGAGAGACCCAAACCTGGAAGAGATAGTGGTTAACAATTCTGAGGAGCCCATCTCTGTCTATCACAAGAAGCATGGCTGGATGATTACCAATGTGAAGCTGCCGAGCGAGGACAGAATAAGGCATTATTCCACTATCATTGGAAGGGATGTGGGCAAGGAAATAACACTTCTTCATCCCCTTATGGACGCACATCTCAAATCCGGAGACCGT
>JAGVYJ010000041.1 GCA_018303315.1 Candidatus Woesearchaeota archaeon
TGCAAACCAAACCTCAACGACAGTGGCTGTGAACGTCTCGCACACCGAGACAAACCCGGACAGTCTTATCCTGAACTTCAACGGCTCTTTGACCTTTAGGTTATTTTCAGGGACCTACAGCAATTTCACAGTTTCTGCGCTGGGTGACGGGCTCTACGTTTACAACGTAACTGCGAACGACTCAGCAGCCAACAGCAATATCACGCAGAACAGAAGAGTCCGTATTGACAACACACCCCCCACAGTCAACCCTGAGCTGCCTGTCAACAATACCTGGAGGAACAACAGGACAAATACGGTTGAATTCAGCTACAATACCACGGACCAGCTTCTTACAATATCCGCATGCAGCCTTCTCATTGATGGCGTGCTCAACCAGACCAACACCACTGTTGCCCAGGCAACCACGCAGCCATTCAGCCTGAATTTTTCTTCCGGTTACTATATCTGGGCTGTCAACTGCTCTGACCAGCTTGGCAACACAAACAGCTCAATCAACAGAACCCTTAATGTCGACAGGAGCTTCCCGGCGATTTCAAGTCCATCTATAAACGTCAGCCTTATGAACATCACAAGCTACATCTGCCTGAATGTGACTTTGGCTGATACGTTCTCAGGGCCCAACAATACATTTGCGAGAATAAAAGACCCGAACGGCATCCTTACAGATGTTCCATTATACGATAACAAAACCACTGTCTGCGACCAGGTCAATGGGGATAATGTGTATTCAGCTGAATACAGGGCTGGAAAAGTGGGCATATTCAACTGGACAAGGAGCTATGCCAACGACACTGCAGCCAACCAGAATTTCACTGATGTCGGGATATTGTGGAACGTGACCAGCATAGGCACATTGACCGTGAATATGACCCTGCCTGCAGTGAATTTCGAGACAAACGAGTCTGAGCCGCTGAGAAATTATACGTACACCCAGGAATGCAGGGCGGTATGCGATGACAAGCCGCAGAACTGCACAGATGTCACAATTTACGCCCAATACAACCTCAGCGGGGCTGCATCCGACATAACCACAACAACCCTTAACCTTGTGAATTACAACGACAGCTTCTTCTGCGGCAACCTTACTGCGGGAGGTGCAGGCTGTGCTGTTAATTTCACAGTGCGCACATCTTTATCTGCAGGCCAGACTGTCTGGAATGTCTGGTGCAGGGCAGAGGGCTTAGAGGTTGGCAGCTACATCTCGAAGGAAAACGTGAATGTGACTGTGAACGACCATCCGAACGCTGCTTTCACTTCCCTGAGCAATGGCCAGGTTCTGACTGGAACAGTCGTGCTTAACGGCTCAGCCTCAACAGACGACCAGGGGATTTCCCTTTACTCTTTTGAGGTTGATGATAACAGGGCCTTCGGCTCGCCTACGACAATATGCCAGACTTCCGATGCCAACTGCACATTTGACACGGTATCGCAGGGGCAGTGTACAGAGGAAAGCCCCAACTGCTTCCTCAGGCTTAATGTGACTGATACAGACGGGCTTCTAAATTCGACCCTGACAAATGTCACAATAGACAACACAGGGCCAACTGCAACCCTAGACCTTCCTGCGGGTTTCGCAAATATATCCGCCAATTCGACAAAGATAAATGCCTCTGCTGTGGATGTTGCGTCTTCAGTTGACACGCTCATATTTGAGTACAGGATTAACTATTCGCAAAGCTTCATCACGATATGCCAGAACAGTAGCTCGCCCTACCAATGCCTCTGGGGCATCTCCCAGCTGCCAGAGGGCCGCCTGTACGAGGTCAGGGCAAGGGCAAATGACTCCCGGGGCAACTTCGGCAGCTATGACACCCACCTGAATATAACGGTAAACAGGACAGGGCCTGTTGCTACACTGCAGCTGCCCAGGAACTTTGAAAACATTTCATCAAGCACCTTCACAGTAAACGCGACCATACAGGAAATATTCACGCCAACGAGCACGGTGACATTTGAATACAGGGAGAATGACACTGCCAGCTTCAAATTTGCATGCTCGGACAATGACGGGGCATCCCTTTACAACTGCAGCTGGGGCACAAGCTCACTGGGTGATGGCAATACTTATGAGGTCAGGATGCATGCCAATGACACGTCAGGAAACGACGGGGCTTACAGCACCCACACGAATATCACTTTGGACAAGACCGGGCCATCCATTTCCCTGCAGGCTCCTGCCAATGACACCTTCAATACCACCACCATCACATTTTACTACAGTGCATCAGACTCGCTCAGGGCAGTGGCTAACTGCTCTCTAATCATAAATGGAACCATAAACCAGACCAACCTGAGCATAACAGAGGATGCACAGCAAAATTTCACAGTATCAGGCTTCAAGGAGGGGGATTATCTCTGGAATGTCAACTGCTCAGATGACCTCGGCAACACCAACAACTCGCAATACAGGCTGCTTAAAGTGGATGCCACCGGGCCGGCAGCCACCGTTGACCTGCCCAGGACTTTCGAAAACATAACCTCGGGAATCTTCAAGGTGAATGCCACTGCCATTGATGCCGGCATTGGTGTGAGTTCAGTGAGTTTCGACTACCGAAGAAACCACACCTTGGGCTGGACTAACATATGCTCGAACACCTCTGTTCCGTACCAGTGCGCATGGGACACGAGCGGACTTACTGAAGGCATTGATTACCAGGTAAGAGCGAGTGCAACTGACATTTTCGGCAATGTGGGTGGGTTCAGCAATAATACCAATATCACTGTCGACATGACTCCTCCGGTTGTCCAGCTGAGGGGGCCGCCCAATAATACCCAGTATGTTGCAGGCACACAGGTGTTGTTTGAGTACAACACAACAGACAGCCTGCTTGGCATCGCCAACTGCTCGCTTGTAATAAATAACACCATAAACCAGACAAATACAAGCCTAAGCAAGAATGACATGCACAATTTCACGCTGTCCACGCTGAACGACGGCAATTACAGCTGGACTGTCCTTTGCTATGACTTCGCAGGAAACAGCAACAGCTCACTTAACAGGACAATAAGGATTGCCCCGGACACCGACCCGCCGATAATAAACCTGGCCTCCCCGGACAACGCATCAACATCATCAATTAATGACATCACATTTAGTTACAATGTCTCGGACGCGCTCTCGGGAATAGCTGCATGCAGCCTGCTCATCAACGGGAGCTTCAACCAGAGCAACAGCACAGCCATAGCTGAGAACGACATCAACTCCTTTACAATCCCTGACCTTCCGGATGGCGAATACAGGTGGGCTGTCAACTGCACCGACACAGCCGCGACACCAAATACCGGGCTTACCGGCAACTTCACATTATTTATGCAGGAGGCCACCAGCATCAATGTCACGGTTTCCCTTGATGCCCAGCAGTATGAAAGCACCAACCTTGGCGGGGAGACAGCAAATATAACGCTGAACACGACAGACAAGTTCAGGAATGCCCTGCACACAAACGTGACTACAAGCGTAATTGAGGGCAATACAAGCGTTCCATGGTGGAATGAAAGCTACAAATACAGGCAGCAGCTGAACCTCACAAACAGGTATAATGGCGTCATGGAGGGCAACTTCACCATAAACGTAACCCTGGATACCAGCACGTTAATAAGTGCCGGAAAGATGCAGGCTGACGCAGACGACCTGAGGGTGGCATTTTTCAATAATGACACCAATGCACTTGCACAGCTCGACAGGATGCTGTTTGACGTAAATACTGCGCAGACAAGCGTGCTGTTCAGGACCCAGCGCAACATCTCGGCTAATGAGGCAGAGCTGGGATACTTCATATATTACGGGAACTCAACTGTTGCAAACCCCCCAGGCAATAAATCCCTCGTTTATTTCTACTATGATGGCTTTGGCATAAACACCCTGGCCAGCTATAACACTACAAAGGCCTTTGACAACGCGGTCGAGGATGCCGACGACACCTTGTCGCACAACAGCAGCTCAGGCACCATACATTATGAAGGCCTCAAGGACAACGGCAAGTCTATACGATACACGGCACTCAGCATAAAGGACCTGGAAATAGAGGTGCAGCAGAACGTGGATTACCTTCCGGGAGAGCCTCCGGCCCTGCGTGCGGATTTCGAGCTGGGAGCAAGGGTGAACGGGGAGAGCTATTATTTCATGAACATACCCACACAGAACTTCTTTGACGCCGAGCTGGGAAGGTACAATTCCGGCGTTCGCAACCAGACATTAAGCGCAACGCTTGATAATTATGCCCTGGACACATACTGGAGCCTGAAGTTCATAGTGTATGACATAAACACAAGCACTGTGGGGGTGCGGGCCTTCATCGGCAACTCAGAGGTGATGGCATACAATGATTCAGGCGTGTACAGGATTACTGATTCTGGAGGTTTCGGAACAGGCAGCATACAGTTCGTCGGAGACTGGAGCAACCTGACAGTGAAGAGATATGTCCCTGTCCTGCCAAGCACTGTCCTGCAGAATGAGCAGCGCCTGGCAAAATACCAGAGGATTCAGACAGCAACAAATGGCGTAGCATACATAACATTCAACTCCACTAACCAGACACACGGTAATTATTCCGCTGTTTCCATTGCGGAAAGGCCGCCCTGGTATGCAAATGGCCTTGGGTTCAGGCTCTTTGAGGTGGTTATTGATACCACTGTCCCATATGCGAACCTTACAGCCCCGCTGAATAACAGCTGGAACAACACAGGCAGCATCAACTTCACATACATCCCCACGGACAATGCTTACTTCGTTAATAACTGCACGTTGATTATTGACGGGCTTAACAACCGGACAGACAATAGTGCCAGGTACGGAATTGTCAATAATTTCACAGTTACCGGCCTGAACGAGGGTTTCAGGCAGTGGAGCGTGGTTTGCACTGACAATGGCAATAACAGCAATTCTCCCCAGGGCAGACAGGTGAATATCGATAAGACTGTGCCACAGCCAAGCATAAACTATCCTGTTGATAATTTCAATACCACCAGCTATGTCTTCGACTACAATTTCACAGCAACAGACAACATGGCACCCAACCTGAGCTGTAGCATCACACTTGACAACTCAGCCAGGTTCACAAACGCAAGTCTATCCAGCAACCTCACCAATAACGCATCGATACAGGCAACTGGCCCGGGCCCCCACCAGTGGAATGTAACCTGCACCGACCTTGCCTTCAACTCGCAGACCACTGCACTTAGGAATTTTACCATCGTTACAGGGCCAAGAAATATTATTCCTTTGCTGAGCTCTGACGGCATAAGCGTCAACCTCAGCTGGCCGGCTGTGGATGATGCTGTTTCCTACCATATTTTCATCTCCACCAATTACAGCAATTTCAGCTCAGTGCCGGATGTCACGGGCATCACAGACCTGAACTGGACTGACGCAGAGGCCAATTCCTCCACGAGGAAGTTCTACAGGGTGATGGCAACCTCAAGGAACCTTAATGCCACGAGCGTGCTTACCGCAGGGAAGTTTGAAGCGCCCATAGATGAGAACTGGAACCTGGTAAGCATGCCATTGAACCTTTCAATCCTTGCACTCGGGGATGAATCAACTGCCGGGAACCCGCTTGTAGTAACGCCGGCAGACTCCCTGGTTGCCCTCTGGCGATGGAATGCAACAAGCCAGGGCTTCCAGAAGTCAGACCATATCGCAGACTACGGCTGGAGCCCTGCAAGCGGTTCCGAAAGCTTCACTGCGCTGGAAGCAGACAGAGGCTACTGGATTGAGGCAAATGCGAGCAGGTGCGCAGGTTTCAACTGCACTGTAACTTTCGTAGGGCTGGTTCCGATAATCAACAACACCATATCGCTTGCTGCGGAATGGAATATTGTCAGCTGGGATTCCCTCAACGAGCCAACGCTTGGCCAGGAATCCATCTATGGGACGCCGCTGCCGGTAATACCGAATAACTCCATATACAGGATTTACAGGTATAATTCAAGCACAGACCAATGGGAGAAGACAGACCATTATGATGACTGGGGCTGGGACCCTGCAAGCGGGGCAAGCGCCAAGTTTACAACCCTGCAGCCTGACAGGGGGTATTACTTCAGGCTTAACCAGAGCGCGGCATGGGGGCACACCCAATGAGAAAAACAGCCTTTGCAATAGTGATTCTTTTCAGCATCCTGCTCGGAGCTGCCCTTGCATCAGGCCAGTCACCACCCATCCCGCACGGCATAGATGGGATAATATACACGGCAGAAGAACCATCCCGGCAGGTACCGGCAGGAACTTCATTCATCATAAATAACACAGCTACAGGGAAGCACATCCAGGGAAAGACCGGGCAGGGACCCCTGACGGGAAGGTATTCTGTTGTAATCGATGGAAATGATGGAGACCTCTTGGCAATCCGGGCGTGGAACCAGCTCTACGAGGCAACAAAGTCAGTTGTCCTGGAGGGCTCGATGCACGGCATCAATTTGTACTTAATGACAGAGTCCGGGAACTCCAACCCCGTTATTGTGTCCAATCCCAACGTTACTGCCACTGTAAACATTGCCTACTATTACAAGGTAAGCGCACAGGATGCGGATGGTGATGCCCTCACTTACCAGTTGGGTCAGGCTCCCACAGGAATGCAGATTGATGCCCAGGGGCTGGTGACCTGGGTGCCAGGACAGGCAGGCAGCTATTCAGTTACAGTTGAAGTCAGCGACGGCCAGGGCTCAGCACAGCAGGCATTCATCATTTCCGTTTCCGGAAAGCCTGGCAGCCCAATTGCCTTTATTTCCGTGCCTGTCACACAGGCAAGGGTTGGGCATCCGTACAGCTATCAGGCTTCAGCAACAGGAGGCGAGGCAGCGCTGGCATATTCACTGATACAAAGCCCTGCCGGAATGGCAATTGGGGCGGTGAGCGGGCTTGTGCAATGGACGCCCAGCGGGAGCGGGGCGTACAATGTGGCCATCAAGGCAAGCGATGG
>JAGVYJ010000027.1:0-6670 GCA_018303315.1 Candidatus Woesearchaeota archaeon
GGACTGCTTTGGCCGCCGAATAGATAGATAAACCCGTCATTGCCGGTCACTGCTGTAGTAAGCCACCAGCCTGTAGTGGCAGGCAGGGTGGAGTTTAATGTGGTTGGAGATGTTCCGGGGGTGCTGGGATTGTACTCTGAAATAGTCTTGTAATCATTGGTTGCCTGCTGGCCGCCGAAAATGTAGATAAGGCCATTATTTCCTAAAGCTGCAGTTGTGTATTCCCTGGCTGACGGCAAAGTGGCGCCAGTACCATTATAGCCACCTCCGGGATTATTAGGGTCAAACACAAAGACTTCGCTTTCCCATGAACCGGCAGATTCATTATAGCCGGCGAAAGAATAAATCAGACCATTGGGAGCCTGAACAAATGCGTCAACAGCTCCTGACTGGCCCCAACCAACATTATGGTAAACAAGTGGATTAGTATCTGGAGCGGTAGTGTTATAAAGGACTATTTGAGTCACTGCACCACCATCGTAGCCCATAAAAGCAAGTATCCTGGTCGAATTTTCCAAAGCTACTGCACCGAGAGAATATCTCCCTGTGGATAACCTGGAAGAAGTATTCCTTACAGATTTGTTCTGGAAACCAAACGTAGGCACTTCACATGTAACATTGCCGAATGTGCCATTGCCAATGGTGACGTTTGTAACATTAATTGACTGCAATCTTTCAATACTGTTCAAAGTGTAATTGAATTCGATTTGTATTTTGTCGCCAACAGGAGATGCGTTAAACACGGCGGTTTGCTTTGGAAACAGCAGGTCAACCGCATAATTTTGGACGTATTCCGCATTGCTGCTGCGATCGTTGAGAGTAACTACGGTAGAAGCTGAATCATTCCTGCGGGTGGTAAAGTTCCAGTATTGCACAGTGCTTCCGCAGGCTTCAAGCTGCCAGTAAAATACAGTATCATAGTCGCCGTTAGTTCCGGAAGTTATGGTGATATCTGCCTGAGGCCCGTTTGGCGTGCAGGTAACACCGACAGCACAGGCGGCGGTCAAGCCAATAATTTTGAAAGGGTTTGAACCGCAAGTCTCTCCAAGTGTAACAGCAGTGCCATCACTGCCCGTAGCATTCAAAAGTAAGCTTGCAGTGGCAGCTGAATTGCCGTTTGCTACATTCGAATTATAGTCTCCAGTCACGTTAAATCCGGAACCCGAAGTCAGGGTACTGGTAGAGTTGTGGGTTATGCTGTCGTCCGTGATAGTATACAGCTTATCAGATGCGATTAACCAGTATCGGGAATCCACCCAGCCTGACAATTCCAGCTTTCCTAAAGTAAATAACCATGGAAAAATATCAGGGGTGTCAAAGGAATAGTTCAGAACAGCTGTTTCCCCGGCTTTTAAATCAACGTTCCAGGTCAGGGTTATATTATCCGCAGTCTGATTGTATATAGCCGTACTGTTGATTGTGAAGCCCGGCGGCAGAACTTCAGTTACAGGCCCTGCATAATCGAATGAGGGCGTCACATTAACCTGCGCTTCGTAAACTGCAAGGGGATATGTCCTGGTCGGGGCCTTCCTGGCAACGAGGACTTCAATCGTGTCATTTGCCAGCATCAATTCCCAGATGTTATGTACGCCATTGTAGTGCTCAGCAGTTAAATTAAATATGTAGCTGCCCGCAGAGTCAAAAATATAGTTAGTGTAGTAGTCAGGCAATTGCGTGACGTTGTAAACTGCACATTCATGGGATGCCTGAATCGAGTTGTCTTCAGTTGTCAATAATGTCTTACTCCCGTCAGGAGCGGTTATAGTGAGATTTACAGTTGCATTGCACACTGTTGCTCCGAAATCATTAAGGACACCGATGGCAATAAATCCTGCCTCTCCTGGCCTATAGACATTATGGTCAGGATTCATGGCCAGAACCCCCCAGGTAAAGTTCTGCACAAAGTACTGGGTTGGGGCAGACTGTGAAGAGACTTCAAGCTCCAAAAATAAAAGTCCGGGCCTCAACTTGGAAGTGTCTGTGATTGAAGCGGCTATATTTCCGTCGGGTAATTCAGAAAGCTCGATAGGTGCATCAATGGACCCTGCTGACTTATGATTCAAGGAAGCATTAACTGTGCTTCCAGAGCTGAGAGCGATAGCATTCAATCCATGGGATTTGGTTTTATTGGATTTGTCAGCCTTCATTTCTATGTCAAGGGATAGATTGACAGACCTGCCAAACTCGAAGTCCTTGCCTTTTTTCAGAAGTATTAGTTCTCCGAATGATACCTCAAACGACTGGTTGCTGAGATGAGGTGTTATCCAGGCAATCTTATCTGCAAGCGAATTATTATTTTCATCCAGTATTTGCACTCTGAAGTCAGGATCATTGGTTATGTCAAGGCGGCTGCCATTCTTTATCCAGCGGAGATGTACGCTTGCAGGGTAGGCATCCGGAAGAGCGGTATAAGTCAGTATATTGGTGTAGTTGTATATGCTGGAGACGTGAACCAGCTTCCTTGAATAAGATATTTCTTCCTCAGTGACTACCGGAGCCGGCGTTTCATACTCAATTTCCACAAGCTTTGTGGGTTCAGTGATGATGAGGCTGGTATCAGCTTCACCTGTGACAGCAATCACGTCTGCCTGCTGGCTGGAAACAAGATTCGATGCCTCGAGAAGCGCCTCAGTATCACCCTCCTGCGCCTTTTCCATAAGCTTCTCAATTTCCTTTTCCTTTGCAAAATCAGCAGCTTTCTTTACGATGCCCTTGTAGTTTACAAACAGCTTATCTTCAGAAATCTTCACCCTGGAGCCGTTTTCCAGCTTTCTGGCTGTGACATTGAGTGTATGCTCAGGCAAATCATAGACAAGTGTATTGCTGCCGGCATTCACTGTCTGGCGCCATTTCACCGGCCTGCCGACTTCAGCAGGAAGCTGCTCAGCTTCCTGAGAGGCAGTCTCATTGACGGCAAGCTCCTCCAGCTGGGTGTAAGTGTAGGTAAGGCTGTCAATAACAAAGCTGGCACTGCCTGAGATGTTTATCAGCAAGGTAATGGAGTCTGCTTCTGTTTCAGCAAAGGAGCACTCTTTGCAGGCCAGCTCGAGCTCTTCAGCAGGAGGGTCTGCAAAAGCGAGATTGTAGATTGCGATGTCACTCGTCAGCATTTCCGAAATATTATCAGAATCATAATATATTGCCCTGGCTGTGACAAGGTTGTTGCTGCCAACCTGGCCGGGATTCCTTAAGCCAAGAATCCATGGCATCTCCCACCGGCTGCCAAGGTAAGGCTTGGCTGTCAGGGCGCAGCAGCTTTCACTGCCAAGGCACGCGCCTGTGCTCTGGCCAAGCTCTGCACTGAAGATATCATACTGGATGCAGAGATTGTCCTTGCTGGAGAGAGAGGAATTGAGACTGTCAATCAGGATTTTCCTCTGGTTTGGAAGGCCGGTTGGCAGCGAGGTTATTGAGATGTTTATGTATTTTCCAGCAGGCTGGGAAATGCTGTCATAAGTGTCATTAGCGAGGGATTCATTCGCCGGCAACTCCAAAGTGAAATTTGATTCATTGGCTGGCTGGCTGGCGTTAATCAGCAGGCTGGCATTGTCAAAAGTTGCATTTTGTTGATTATCAACAGTTCCATTATCCGAGGCGTTGGCAACCACGTAGCCGGTAATTGCAGCTGCAGATGGGCTTGCGCCTCTGGAATCATAAAGCACAGCGGTTGCATTGCCGACAAGGGCAGAGATTATCACATCCCCGCTGCCGTATTTCACCCCTGAAACCTTCACCCCTGTGATGTTCAGCCTGGCATCAAGCTGCTGCTGGTAAATGCCGGTTTCGTAGAAACCCATGCCAATGTCAAGGCCTGCTGTGTTTACCGTCTCCCTGACAAGCAGGCCTGTAAGCGTGCCAGTCTGCAGCAATGCCGTAAATGCGGATGCCCCGACGACAGCCAGCAAAAGGTAAAGCACGGGAGTGGGGATAGAAGGCTGCTGCAGCTCCTTTATCCTGTCCTGGCAATAGCTTATTCTTGCCCTGTAATGCTCAGACAGCTCCTCGAACTCATTGAGCAATTGCAATGGCGGCTTCTGGAAATTCGAGGCAAGCAGCTGCTCATGCTCATCCAGGGGCAGCACATTGGCAAGGTATGTCCCGACATGGATGTCCTGGGAGCGCCTGACAATTTCCTTTTTCTCTTCCTCGAACTTCCTGAGCTTTGCATTGTAATATGCAATAAGCTCCTGGTAATACTCTATCTCCCGGCGGGAAGCCCTAGCCATAAGGCACCACCCCGCCGATGTGTTCTTCATAGTCTGCCTGGATGCCAGACAGGTCTTTTTCCGGTATAAGGTCAAGGGCTTTCCTTAATGTGTTCTTGCCGACAATATACCTTATCGTGGCAACGGACATGCCTGCCTTGAGGCTGTTAATCACAAAGCTGTACCGCAGGACATAGGAATTGAGCCCTTTCCCCGATGCTGCCTGATATCCTGCGGCCCGGCCAGCCTTTGTGATTATTGAGTTAATCTCCTTTGCAGAAATCCCGGATGTGCCTTTCGACTTCTGTGAGCGTATTAGCTTTCCTGCTTTCCTTGAGCCGATGTAGACATGAAGCCTTGTCAGGGTGTCAGAAGGCAGGGGCAATAGCCTTTCCCTGCCAAACTTGCCTTTGGCTCGAAGAAACCTCTTCTCAAAATCAATATCTGAAACATCCAGAGAAACAAGCTCAAGCCTTGTAAGTCCTGTTCGTGATACCAGCTCAATAACGAGCTGGTCACGAACAGTTGGGGCAATGTCTAATACTTCACGTATCTGCTTGGGGGTTAAGTATGATACTTTCTGCATCGGGGGTCAGCAGGTGTTCGTCTCTGGAATATTCTTGCATAGTCCTTCTTTATAAATGTTTCTATTTTCTTAAAAAATAACGTTATATTCTCCTTTAATCTTAAAAAGCTTAATAAAGTAATTAATCTATAAAAAAGTAACATTTTTTCATGAATGATATTACCAAAAGGAATAAATAGCAGCTTAGCAGAGTGTTTTCCAGTGCTCTCATGACCCATATTCTCAAACTGGTAATGTCAGGGTTCAAGTCCTTCGGCAAGCATACTGAGCTGAATTTTGATGAGAATTTCTCCTGCATACTTGGGCCGAACGGCTCCGGGAAAAGCAATGTGCTGGACGCCCTGTGCTTCGTGCTTGGAAGAATCAGCTCCAAAAGCCTCAGGACAGAAAAGCTCGGCCACCTTGTCTACAACGGGGGAAAGAGCAAGCAGCCTGCCAGCAAGGGCGAAGTCACAATAGTGTTTGACAACAAGGACAAGGTGTTTCCTGTCAATGGAGAAACAGTGAAGATATCCAGGATAGTCAAGCCCAATGGCCAGAGCATTTACAGGATTAACGACAAAAAGCACACAAGGCAGCAGGTGCTTGAGCTGATGAATGCTGCAAAAATCGACCCCGACGGCTACAACATAGTTTTGCAGGGAGACATAGCCCACTTTGTCGAGATGAGCAGCGAAGAAAGAAGGCTGATTGTCGAAGACATAGCAGGCATAGGGGTATATGAGGACAAGAAGCAGAAAGCCCTTAGAGAACTGGAAAGGGTTGAAGGCAGGCTGAAGGAGGCAGAAATCCTGCTCAGCGAGAGAAAGGCGCATCTCAAGGAACTCCGGCAGGACAGAGACCAGGCAATGAGGTACAAGGAAGTGGCTGACAAAATAAAGGCCCACAAGGCGACGTATCTCTACGCCCAGATTGAGAGGAAAGAGAAAGAAAATGCCGAGCTTGACAAGAGCATAAATGATTACAGGCAGGAAATCGGGAAAGCCCAGAAGGAAATCGAGAGCCTGAAGAGGAAATCAGAGGAATACAGGCAGCAAATCCAGGAATTTACCAGAGAAATAGACGAGCGCGGGGAAACAGGGCAGGTGCAGATGCACAAAAGCCTGGAAGAGCTGAGGGTTTCCATAGGCACGGCAAAGAACAGGATTTTCTCAATAGATTCCGAGCTGGAAAAGCTAAGCACAAAGAAAACCCAGCTCCTCACCGACAACAAGGACGTGCAGCGGAAAGTCACGGATTTGCAGCAGGAAAAAGCCAGCCATGAAGTGCAGCTGAAGACAAAAGAGCGCGAGCTTAAGGACATAGAATCCTCGCTGGACAGCTTCAGGAAAAAGCACGACATGGAAGGGCTTGCCGAGATTGAGCAGGATGTTGACAAGGTCGAGAAGGATTCAGAAGCAAAGCAGGCAGAGATACAGAAGCTTATCGAGGAAAGGCAGGCATTGCTCCGTGAGAAAGACAGGCTTGAGCTGACAATTGCCGGATATGATGCCAGCATTGACAAAGTGCAGGAGATTGAAAAGGAGCACAGGAAAGAGATTGAGCAGCTCAAGAAAAACAAGGAGGATTTCAAGAGGATTCTCGTCGAGCTGAACAAGCTTCTGAATGACGATTCCTCGCTTGCAGCCCAGCTTGGGACAGCCAAGAGGAAGCTGGAAAGCCTTCAGGAAGAGCTTGCCAAGGTGAGGGCGAGGGACATTGGCATAAAGGAGCAGAGCAAGGCCAATGTTGCTGTGCAGAAGATACTGGAACAAAAAAACAAGATTCCGGGGATTTATGGGACAGTTGCAGAGCTTGGGACTGTAACGAAAAAATACTCTGCTGCCATGGAAGTTGCTGCCGGCCCAAGGCTGAGCAGCATTGTGGTGGAGAGCGACGA